>CBIHOP010000205.1:0-5984 GCA_966211385.1 uncultured Bacteriovorax sp. | reverse complement strand
CTTACTTCAAAGACCAAAAAAGGTGCAGCTCCCATTCTCACACTCACAACAAAAACTTGGAAACAAGCGCTCATCTCAACGATTCGCGCTCGTAAAACTAAAGGAAAAATACTTCTTTCACTTTTAAAGACAGCACGTTTTCCGAAAAAAGTTCTCGTTGCTGCTGGAAAAGAATGGAAGTACATAGCCATGAACTCTTCGGTTCAAATTGGTTCTGAAGCCTTTGCGAGATGGGATGATATTAAATCGAATAATCCAGGTGTGGTTGCTCAAAATCTTTTCACCAATGAAGAGGTTGTTCAAAACGTTTCATTCATGGCCGCTGAATCGATCATGATGACCGGAGTTTCGAAAAATCTCAAAACGACAAAAGCGCGTTTTATGGCCTCTGGTGCAGTCGCTGTTGGTAATTCAACAATTATGAACGTCGCAATTAAAGACAATCCCGATATGGTTCGCGTGGCCTTCGATACCGCTTGGGAAACTGTGATTGGAAACTCTCAAGTACAACTCGATTTAAAAGCGCTCGAATATTTCGAGAAGATGTCTAAAAAATTAAATAATCCAAAAGTAAAACTGGTAGGTTATGTCATCGCTCTCGTTGATATGGGTGTTGGTTACGTCGTTTATTCGAAGGCCACATCAGCCATTAATAAGCAGCAGGAACCGGAACCTGAACCAAAAGTTATGCTCGTGCCGGTTTTTGCTGAAGCCGCAGTTCCATAAAACATCGCGACACGCAAAGTCATTCTCACTGTAAGCTGATGTTTGAGCAATCTTAACTCGACAAATCAGTGATGTTTAGGGATAGTGCCCCCATCAAATTAACAGGGGAGACATCATGCTAAAATCACTTTTGATCGCAGCTCTAATGCTTACGAGTTCACTCACTTTTGCTAATGCAGAAGTTGCTTATGACCCGGCCCTTGTCATTGATCATATGGAAGTGACTCCACTTGCGAATGAAAAAAACGCAGTCACTCTTCCAGCTATCGGAACTGGTCTTGGCGAAATCGCTATGGTTCTTGATGGTCTTCTTGCTATTGGAAAAAAAGTCTGGCCTATCATCGATGCTAATCGTCCAGTGATCAACACAACTGGATTAGCTCCAGCTCTAAGTGTTCTTCCGCAGTTCGATGCAAACGCTCGCAATGTAGAACTTTATCAAATGGCCGGATGGTCAATGCCAAAAGCAGCGAGCTACCGAGTGTCTTATAAAAACGTTTACGGTGGTGAGCTTGTTGGTTTTACTTACACTGTTTATTTCCAACACAATGGTTCTCTAAACAACGTTGGAAAATACTTAACAAGTGTAACAGTTCAAGCGTCTCAAGTTTCAGCTGCATTAACGATGAACTTCGATGCTCAATCTGAATTAGTTAACGTTGCTAACGTTGGATCAAACGTTGAGCCGGTTGCTTCAGCAATCATCAGAATCTCTTATAAAGTAAGAGGACTCTTCAATGAAATGCGTGATGCTCAAAGCTTCTACGTTGATGGACTTGGTAATTTAAAACTTCTCAACAGATAATTAATTTTGGTTCTCATAGAGGGCAAGAGTTAATTCTCTTGCCCTTTTTTTTTGGAAAAGACTGACTATGAAAAATTTCGCACACAAAAACATTCTTATTACGGGAGCAGCTTCGGGCATTGGAAAACTCATGGCCCAGGAATTTGCTTCTCGTGATGCTGTCGTCATTCTCGCTGACATTAACCTCGAAGAAGCTCAGAAAGTTGCTGGTGATATTAAAGCTCGTGGTGGTAAGGCCTATGCTTTCAACGTCAATCTTGGCGATCTGGACTCGATCAAAAAATTAAAAAGTGATGTGACTGCAGCAGGGCTTGCAGTGAACATGATCGTGAATAATGCCGGTGTTGTTTTCGGTGGAGAGTTTGAAAAGCTTTCACTCGATAAACATCTTCTGACGTACAAAGTGAATGTTGATGGTCTCGTAGCTGTTACTCATTTGTTCTTTGATGATTTGAGAAAAAGTGCAGAAGCTCACATCGTCAATCTGGCGAGTGCTTCTGGGCTCATTGGTCTGCCGTATGGTTCAACTTATGCTTCATCAAAATGGGCGGTCATTGGTTTCTCCGAGTCTCTTAGACTGGAAATTGTCGAACGCGGAATTACCAACATCAATGTCACAACTGTTTGTCCGAGCTACATCAGCACAGGAATGTTTAACGGAGTGAAAGCACCGTTATTACTTCCGTGGTTAAAACCTGAGACAATCGTTCGCAAAATCATTCGGGGAGTAGAATGCAACAGTGCTTTCGTGAAGGAACCATTCGTTGTAAAATATGTAGATCTTCTAAAAGGAATTCTACCGCTTAAAATTTTTAACATCATTTCAAAAGTCCTCGGTGTTTCAACCAGTATGACTCATTGGAAAGGGAGAGCTTAATGTCACTAAAAGAAATTCTATCTCAATTAGATATTGGTGCTGACTATATTTCACTTCGCGAAGTTCGTCGCAAGACAATTAGTCTTAGTGTTCGTAATGAAGTCTTTGAAGGACTCACTTCATATGAAGATCATGGTGTCATGGTTGAAGTCATGATGAATGGACAATTCGCTTACAGTGCAACTAATGCCGTCAATCTGGATGCCATTCGAAACTGTGCCGTTCAAGCTAAAGAATCAGCTCTAGCAGCAGCTCCATATGCTCTTACGAAGTTCGATGAAAAAGTTCGTCCTAAGACAGTTGGAAATTATTCTTCACCAGCTAAAGTGGGACTTGAGGCTTTCGATCCAAAAGAATCAACAGATTTTTTAATGAACCTTTCTCAAACAATGAAAGTTTCTGATCTCATCATCAACAGATCGGCGTATCAATATCTCACTGAAATGGAGACGACGTTCGTTTCAAGCAATGGCTCGGACGTCAAACAAAAAATCGTTCGCACAGCTGTGGGTATTAGTGCTGTTGCTTCAAGTGAAAAAGGCCAGCAGTCGAGAAGCTACGGCGACAACCTTTCTTCGCAGTTTGGTCTTGATAAACTCGATGCCGCTCACTTTTTAAAAGAAGCAAAACGTGTGGCCAATGAAGCCTTAGAACTTCTTGATGCCGAAGAATGTCCTACTGAAGTGATGGACGTCATTTTAAGCCCAGATCAAATGTATCTGCAGATTCATGAGAGTATCGGACATCCACTTGAGCTGGATCGCATTTTGGGTGATGAAAGAAACTACGCTGGATGGAGTTTTGTTAAACCAGAACATTTTGGAACTCTTCAATACGGCTCAAAGCTCATGAACGTGACTTTTGATCCAACCTTAGAAGGACAAAACGCTTCTTATTTCTGCGATGAGATTGTAGCTCCGGCGACAAAAGAATATCTCATTAAAGATGGTTTACTCGAGAGAGGTCTGGGAAGTTTAGAATCGCAAATGCGCCTGGGGATTCCAGGAGTTGCTTCTCAACGATCGACAACATGGAATCGCGCACCGATTGATCGTATGGCGAATGTTAATCTTGAGCCAGGTACATCTACGCTTGAAGAAATGATTAAATCAGTGAAGCGCGGAATTTTTATTCAACAAAATAAATCTTGGTCTATCGATGACTACCGCAATAAATTTCAATTCGGTTGCGAGTACGCTCAGTTGATCGAAGATGGAAAACTTACAAAAGTTGTAAAAAATCCTAACTACCGTGGGATCACTGCTCCTTTCTGGAACAGTTTAAAAATGGTTGGAGATGCATCAACATTCAAGGTTGGTGGACTTTCAAACTGCGGTAAAGGTGAACCGAATCAGGTTATTTTCGTGGGGCACGCAAGTCCTGTTTGTTTATTTTCAAACATTGAAGTTTTTGGCGGAGGTAAATAATGAAAGCATTAGAAGCATCATACTTCGAGATTCTCGCTAAAAAACTTTTTAAAGAACTCTCATCAACGGAAGCGCTGACACTCACTCTCACAGGTGAAACGACAACTTTTGCTCGCCTTTCAAAGGGGAAAGTTCGGCAAGTAACGGACCTTGAGCAGGC
Source organism: uncultured Bacteriovorax sp. (assembly GCA_966211385.1). Taxonomy (GTDB): domain Bacteria; phylum Bdellovibrionota; class Bacteriovoracia; order Bacteriovoracales; family Bacteriovoracaceae; genus Bacteriovorax. The sequence continues at coordinate 1,989 of CBIHOP010000205.1, read as the reverse complement.
CTATATAGACGCCAAATATTTTAACGGCAATAAAACGTTAAGCTTCACGGCTCCTTTCAAAGCGAGCGAAGAAGATTTCACGACGATGATGAATCATCTTAATGAAAAACGTAAATGGATTGCTGTTCTTCCAGACGATCCTTACTTAGTTAAACCAAAATATTATGGTGTCACTAAAGATGAAAAATTAACGGAACTTCCTCCAGCATCTAAAATGTTGTCTGAAGTTCTTGCCGCTGCGACTGAAGTCGATTTAGCTGGTGTTTTTTCATGTGGTGATATTGTTCGAGCAACAATCAATTCAGAAGGTCAGTTCCACTGGTTTAAATCGCGAAACTTCTATCTTGATTATTCACTCTATAATGACAAACAAAAAGCGGTTAAGGCCCTTTATGCTGGCAATGAGTGGAACGCCGACGAATTAAAAAGAAACATCAAAGACACAGCTCACATGTTGTCGCTCATGAATCGCCCTAGTAAAAAAGTGGAACGTGGATCTTATAGAGTTTATCTTGCTCCTTCAGCAATTAATGAATTGTTAGGAACTCTTTCATGGGGTGGAGTTTCGATGGGGGCTCACCAACAAGGCTCTGGCTCTCTTAAAGATTTATGGCAGAAGAAAAAATCTCTTTCGCCAAAGTTCACATTGAAAGAAGATTTCTCATTAGGATTGTCGCCACGTTTTAATGATTCAGGTGAAGTTGCTCCGGCTGAACTCACACTTATTGAAAATGGTGAGCTGAAAAATTTCCTCATCTCTTCTCGCACGGCCAACGAGTATAAATTGGAATCAAATTTTGCGGACGACTACGAAGGAATGCGCTCAGCGACTGTAAATACAGGTGATCTGAAACGAGATGAAATCTTAAAAGCACTCGGCACAGGTCTTTATATTTCTGATCTTCACTATCTCAATTGGTCAGATCGTGAAACGGCACGTATTACAGGTATGACTCGTTATGCGTGTTTCTGGGTTGAAAATGGAGAGATCATCAGTCCAATCGAAGATCTACGTTTTGATGAAAGCTACTACAACATCTTTGGAACTGGACTTGAAAGAATCACAGAGTTTGCGGATGTAAATCCGGCGACTGGTTCATACTCTCAACGTGATGTCGGTGGAACGAAAACGCCGGGGATGTTGATTTCTAATTTTACTTTTACGCTTTAATTAATCAGCAGCAACACCAAGGGCGGAAGGAACGCCGCCCTTACTTCTTCCCATGAGCACTAGCACAATTAACGTCAGCACATAAGGCAGGATCGAAAGAAGCTGCGAAGACACTTGAATGCCTTCCATTCCACCAATGTAAACTACGAGCGCTTGTGAGAAACCAAAGAAGAGGCAGCAGATAGCTGTTAAAACCGGTCTCCAGCGTCCGAAGATCATCGCGGCAATGGCAATGAAGCCTTGTCCTGAAATGAGCGTTGGGCGGAAATTTGAGACGATGGCAATGGATAAACTTGCACCACCGAGTCCTGCTAAAAATCCTGATATTAAAACACAAACATGTTGAGTTCTTTTTACGCGAAGACCGGCCGCCTTGGCCGCTTCCGGATGTTCTCCGATACTGATCAGGCGTAAACCAAAGACTGTTTTGCTAAAAACAAACCAAATGAGAGCAGTAATGATGAAGGCAACATAAACTGTGGCGTACTGATTAAAGATAAGTGGGATTTTTTTATCCAGATCGAGGGGAGCAGTCATACTCGCGCCTTCAAAAAATTTACGGCATAGAAAAATGGCCGCGCCACTTCCGATGAAGTTGATGGCCACTCCTGAAACAACTTGATTCGCTTTAAAGGTGATTGAAGCCAGGCCATGGAGAAATGCGAGGAGAAGACCTGCGAATCCGCCAGCGAGAAATCCATACCATGGGTTGTTTGTAGAAATTGCTATCCAAGAAGCCACGAAAGCTCCAATCGTCATCATGCCTTCCAGACCGATATTGATCACACCCGATTTTTCCGACATCACTCCACCCATCG
>CBIHOP010000204.1:0-6006 GCA_966211385.1 uncultured Bacteriovorax sp. | reverse complement strand
GAAAAGCGATCTCACCGGAATTCAAATCGCGCGATAATATTTTTGCTCAACTTCAGGCTCTCACTTCTGCGCTAGAAATTAATGATCCAGGAAGGATCCAAGGTCTTCTGGAAAAATTCGACAATAGCGTGAGCAGACTTGTTACACTAAGAACGCGAATTGGATCAATCACGAATTCAATTGAATCTTCTAAAACAGTTATTGAAGCTGAAAATATCGACAATGCTTCTCGCAAAAGTGCATTGATCGATGCCGACGTAGCTGATCTTTTTTCTGATATCAATAAACAGCAGGCCGTCTTGAAAACAACGTATCAAGCAACGCAGAGTTTAATGAATCAGACTCTCATGGATTTTTTGCGCCGCTAGTTTTCTTCTATTCACGCACATAAATCATTTTTGATTAAATAATTTAGTTTTTCGCTTGCCTTTTAATCTGTTGAGTAATATATGAAGCATTGCAGGCCGGAACAGGAGTTCTCTGGCGCGTAATTCTGAGGTTGATTTATGCTGGTTTTAACACGGAAGCTAGGCGAAAGCATCGCGATAGATGATCATATTAAAATTGTGGTTGTTCAGATTAAAGGAAAACAGGTGCGTCTAGGAATTAAAGCACCACCCGAAACGAAGATACATCGGGAAGAGGTCTACAAGGCCATCCAAGATCAAAACACCGAGGCTTCACAGGCCGACTTAAGCTCAATAACTAATTTAGCTAATGAGTTAAACAAGAAGTAATTTCCTGCTTGCACTTCTGCCCCTACGACTGCTAGAATCGTCTCTAAGAGGTCGGGTATTCGATCTTCTAATGCAGAATGCATAGCGGAGGCCATTAGTGAAAATCAAAACTACAAGATTTGGCGAACTTGAAGTCGATAAAAAAGACATTATCGAGTTTACAGAAGGTTTACTCGGTTTCGAAAACCTAAAAAAATTCTTCATCGTCGATCCAGGAGATCAAACTCTTATTCTTTGGCTCCAGTCAACAGACGACGCTGCTACTGCTTTTCCAATTATTGAACCAAAAATTTTCCAACCAAACTATATGGTAAAGCTTCTTCCGGTTGAGCTTAACAGCTTGAGCCTAGAGAATCTTCAACACGCTAGCGTTTATACTGTTTTGACAATTCCTCAAAACGTAACAGAAATGTCAGCGAACCTGAAAGCGCCAATCATCATCAACAACAAGACGAAAATGGCGAGACAAATCGTACTTCAAGATTCAAAACTAGAAGTTCGCTTCAAAATGTACATGGATCTTAAGAAATACATCGTTAACTACACTTCTGATGATTCAAAAAGAACAAATGTTGCTGCTCCAGAAAGACAAAATACAGCTACAATCGTTTCTCCAAGCTCAAGTGAATCAGTTGCTCCAGCTATCAAAAACAATCAAACAGCTGAAGCTAACTAACAATTTTGTCTAACTAAATTAGAAAGTTTATCAAGGCCCTGTTCACAGGGCCTTTTTTATTCGTTTGCACTCACTCTGATTTCGCCCTAGAATTCAGTTATGTCCACCATTTCACGTATTGAAGAGCTATCGACAATCATCGAATTGCAACAGTCTGTTGCCACGTCGACGCTTAATCTTCCTCTGCTCATGAATATGATTTGTGAAAAAACACAAATTCTCGCGCAAGCAAGTGGAGCTGTAGTTGAAATCGCCGATGGTGATGAGATGGTCTACAAAGCAAGTGCGGGCTCTCTCAAGAATTCACTGGGCATGCGCCTAAACATTCATACAAGTCTCTCTGGCATGTCCGTTCGTATGAATGAAGTTCTTTATTGCCGTGATTCTGAAACTGATTCTCGTGTTGATAGAGAAGCTTGTCGCAAAGTCGGTGCGCGCTCCATGATTTGCGTTCCTCTTTCTTATGAAAATAAAACAGTTGGTGTATTGAAAGTCGTTTCTCCAGACGCAGATAAATTTTCTGAGCATGATGTAAATTTCCTGCGATTAACGGCCGGATTATTAAGTGCAAGTATCGCGAAGGAAGAAATCAATTATCAGAAAGATTTAATGTATAAGTCACTTACTGAAAGTGAGAATAAATTTCGCGTGCTTATTGAAGCCGCCAATGATGGTGTTTTACTTTCAAAAAATGGATTCGCATTTGAAGCAAACCCTGCCTTTTGTAAATTGTTTGGTTACTCGCTCGCAGAAATACAAAACAAACCAATCATTGAGTTCATCAGTAAAAAAGATCAAGAACTTGTGATGAATCATGTGAAATCCAACTACGCGCTCGCTTATGAATGTGAATGTGTAAAAAAAGATGGCAATACCTTTATGGTTGAAGTCATTGGCAAAAATCTCATGATCAATAATGAAAATGTTCGCATGAGTACTCTTCGCGATATTACTGAGTTGAAAAAAGCAGAAGAAATACTAAAAGATTCCGTCGCTAAATCAATTCAGGCCACTAAAGCGAAATCAGAATTTCTAGCTAATATGTCTCACGAAGTTCGAACTCCACTAAACGGAATTATGGGAATGGCGAGTTTATTAAAAGAAACTCCTCTTACCCCTGAACAGACGAAATACGTAGAAGTTCTAAAAAACTCCGCCGATAATTTATTAGTTATTGTGAATGATGTTCTCGATTTTTCTAAAATTGAAGCGAACAAAATGTCGCTTGAAAAAATTGATTTTAAAATCAAATCTCTCATTGAAGATGTCTGTCATATTTTAGCTCCCATTGCTTTAAAAAAAGAGCTTACTTTTCAAGCTGAATTGCACTCTCAATTGCCAGATGTCGTTTCGGGGGATCCTACTCGCCTAAGACAGATTCTTATGAACCTTGTAAATAATGCCTTAAAGTTTACGCTTAAAGGTTCAGTTGTTATTAAGGTATCACCCGTTAGTGAAAATAAGATCAAATTTGAGGTTAAGGATTCTGGAATTGGAATCCCTAAAGACAGCATAAAAGAAATCTTTGTTCCCTTTTCTCAAGTCGACACTTCTACGACTCGCCAATTTGGTGGAACAGGTTTAGGGCTTTCAATCTGTCGTCAGCTTGTTGAATTAATGGGTGGACAACTAGAAGTAGAAAGTGAAATTAATAAGGGATCAACTTTCTTCTTCACGATTGAATTAAATAAAGTGAACTCATCTCAATTGACGGAGCCTAAGCCGAAAACCGGAGCATCAGTTGAAGAACTGACAGCAAAATTAATTAACGAAAAATTCAATATCTTACTCGTTGATGACAACGAGGAAAATCGCTTTCTGATTCTTACATATTTAAAAAAATTTCCATTCACCATCGATATCGCTGAAAACGGCGAAATTGCTTTGGAAAAAATGAAGGCAACGTCTTATGACGTCGTTTTAATGGATATTCAAATGCCTGTTATGGATGGTCTTGAAGCCACAAAGCACTATAGAACTTGGGAAAAAGCTCAAAGACAAACTTCAACATTCATTGTGGCCTTAAGTGCACATGCACTTGCTGATGAAATGAAAAAGAGTTTGGATGCTGGTTGCGACAGACACATTACCAAGCCCATCAAAAAGATCACACTCTTTGAAACGTTATGGGAACTTGCCGGTCAAAAAGCTTAAACAGTTTTTAGATTTGTTTCCGTCGCTGTTCGCGAAAGATTCAGATACATATTAGCTTCGCTATGGAATGGATCTTTCATGAGTACTTTTTCCCACTCAGATTGCGCTTCCAGAACATTGCCATTTCCGTAATGGATAACTCCAAGAGCGATTCTCGCTGGAGCATAATTTGGTTCTTCATTTTTAAGATTGCGAAGTTCTTCGATCGCTTTTGAAGTGAACCCTTTTTTAGCATAAACTTTTGCGATCTTGATTCGGGCTTCTAAGTTTTCACTATCTAGACCTACAACTTTATTAAATTCAAATAAAGCTTCATCATAGCGGTTATATGAAAGGTAGAGATCTGCTAATTCATAATGTTTTGAAGCAAACTTTTTATTAATGTGTTTGTCTTCCATTAATCCAGAGCCTTTATTTTTTCCCTTTACTCGTTCATTGGCCGTATCGAAAACTTTTTTAGCGTCTTCATATTGTCCAATGTCGTTGTAAAGCACTGAGAGGCTGATTGCAGCGTCTGTGTGTTCAGGATTGATGTTTAAAACTTTATTGAAGGCCTTTATCGCCTTTCCGATTTCGCCGTTAATGTGAAAAATGTTTGCCAGTAAAAATAAAGCTTCAACGTTGTTGTCTTCAGACTCAATGATCTCGTTCAAAATAACTTGTGCTTTTTTGTATTCAAGTTTTTCGAAACATTCACGTGCAGATTTTAGTAGTTGTTCATTTGAAGAAGTATACATTCAGCACTCCAATTAGTTTGTTTCGCTCATGAGTTTAGAAGACTCTTCGATTCTAGCTGTAATACGAGCTTTTTCATTTTCGTTTTTCAAGCTTTTGAGAATTTCTTCGTAACGATTTTTAGCGGCAGAGTAATCTTTAGTCTTAAAATAGAAATCAGCTATGTAAATTTCTTTTTGCTCTAGCATCGTTTCGATTTGGTCGATTCGCGCTTGAGCTTCTTTTGTGTATTCCGTGTTTGGATAATTTTGAAGTAGTTCGTGGAAATATTTAGTCGCTTCAATTCCAGCTGAAAGATCGCGGTCAAATGTACTTGGCAATTGACGGTAGAATGATTCAGAAATGCGATAAACGACATATCCTAGTTCGCTATATTTTGGGTGAAAATCTCTAAAGAGAATATAAGCTGAAGCCGCTTCCGCATAACTTTCTTGAGCAAACAAAATGTCAGCTTGAAGAAGTTCAGCGTGGGTAGCGTAAAAAGAATAAGGATATTGAGAACGAATAACATTTAGTTTTTCAGTGGCCTGAATGTAACGAGATTTATCGATTAAACTCTTCGCTTCTTTAAAAAGAACTTCTGCTTCTGTGTTTCCTTCTGGTCTTTTTGTGGCACAAGAAAGACAAAAAACAGTTAGAGAAATCAATAGAAAATGGATGACTTTCAACGCGTGCTCCGAGCTAAAACTAAAGTTTTAGAATCGTATCATTTGGAGCGTTCGGTGTAAATTTCATTGTAGATTTCTGTAATAATTAGTTTGATCGCGGCAACTACTGGAATAGATATTACCATTCCCGTGATTCCCATATAGTGCGAACCCACGATTACACTGATCGCTACGATCATAGGGTGAAGATTGACGATTTTTGAGACGAGAAACGGGAAAACGAAGAAGATATCAACAACGTTTGCAACAGTATAAAGTATAAGCACTGCGCCCATCGTTTGCGATGAGAGTCCGTACTCAGAAATAACCAGAATGAAGGCCGGAATGACTCCTAAAAGTGGACCCACGTAAGGCACAATATTCGTTAATCCCGCAATGAAACCTAAGATGACCGCATAGTTTACGCCCATCAAAAATAGTCCAGCGGTAATAATTCCACCAACGATGACGGCTTCAACGAACTTCGCAAAAAAGTAATCTCCTAATTGGCGATTGAAGACGTGCATGACGTAATAAAAACGTTCGAAAATTGAGTTCGGAGTGAAACTCAACATGGTCTTTTTGAATGAATCCGAATCTCGAATAATAAAAAACGTGAAGAATGGAACGAGAAAGATCCATTCGAATAAAGTGGCGAGGTAGTTCGGAAGTTTGACGACCAATTCCCCTGTCCATGTTTCAACAGTACTTAGAAACTGAAAAATATATCCTTCTGCGATTTCATGCCCTGTTTTCGCCCGAATAAATTCACGAACAACATCAAACTGGGCAATCAAAAAACGTTCGATTTGCGGGATGGAGTATTGAAGTTCCTGAACTTCCATGCTGAGGTTCGGGATTACATTTACGAGAGGTATACCCAAACCAAAAATGAGGACAATAAACACGAGTACAGTCGACGTGGTTTTCGAGAGCTTAAATCTCATCAGCCAATTTACAAAAGGTGTGAGTGAAAGTGAAAGTATGTAAGCAAGAGAAATGGGAATTGAAATTCTTGGTAGTGCTAAAACGAGGGAACAAAAAAGCACGATGACTA
>CBIHOP010000203.1:0-6020 GCA_966211385.1 uncultured Bacteriovorax sp. | reverse complement strand
GCATAGACAATACTGTTAGATTTATCTGTGAAAACAATCAGGCGTGGAATATTAAAGTAAGTCAGCATAAGGGCCTCTTCAACCAATCTTGCCATATCCTCTTCATGGTTGATGTGCGAATAAAGATCATTTGTATTTTCAGCTAAAAATTCATCAGCAATCGATTGTGGAGATAATGATAAATCGTCTGCTGTCATTTCTTTATTTTTGTAAATGATATTTGCCAGATTCTCCAAACGTGTCGATTTAGGTCTGGCAGGTATTCGGAGTGAAACCATTTGACGGACAGTCATACGTTCAAAAGTTAATTCATCATATGACTTCTCTATCGCAAAATCATTCGATCTAACATAGGAAGGTTCAAAATAATCATTGGCATGAGCGAGTTCATGAAAAAGTGTTGCTGCCACTTTATAGAGAAGTATTTGATCATCTTGAATGGATTCATCCCAGATCGATTTTTGATTATGAACATAATCATTCACAAACTTCACAGGTAGTTTTTGACTATCATTTTCTTTACTGAGTGTTTGACATTCATCTTTAGAACGACAAAAAAGACGTGCACTCAAATAAATGAATCCGGATCTTGCCCAATAGGCATTTGTCGTCACTTCAGAGGAAATGACAATACCATTAACGGCCCCAAATAAAGCGAGTGTATCCGGAGGTATCTTTAGAAGTACTTGTTTAAATTTTTCGCCAAGAAATTGATGAGTGACAAGCGTTCTATTCAGAATATCATTCACAGAAATTTTCTGAGCATTCATTCCCAGCAAAGGTAGATCTTTTACAATGCACGACTTCTCTTCTGTATCCGGAAAAGAACAGTTCAAAAGTTTTTGTGAGTAGATGGAATCGGGTTTAAAGACCATGAGCTGTGCGGGATGCTCAATGGGTTCTTGAACTTCTACTTGAACATCTATAGGAGCATTTGGTTCAACTTCTGCTGTGCTCGCCTCAGATGGTTTTTCTTCAACTTTTTGGATGACACTCACGTTTGGAACAGAACTCTCATTTTTGGAGCACGCAGTGAAAACGAGCGATATCAAAAGAAGATAAAAAAACATCGGCATAATAGACTTATATGAGCAAGATTGACGCCTCTTTTATTTGCTGGAATATCACTCATTTAAGAAAACTCTATTGGATCCCACTGACTACTACTCAGCAAACTGTCAATTTTTTAGACAGCACCTCACCTTTACCTTTATGAAGTCTCTTGAAAAAATGGTCTATCGTGAAAGCGAACCCTTCCACTGGAGTTCTATGGAAACAGTAGAGACATATCAAAATTTTGAGAAGTTTTTAAACAAAGCTAATGATTGGAAAAGTACGCGGCAGCTTTTGCACGCTTATATCCAGATTGTTGGAAAAATAAAATTACGTTTGCATCCAAAACTCAATCATTGGTGGCATGCTACTTTATCGGTTTCTCCAGTGGGATGGACGACTGGATTAATTCCTTATGACCATAATTGTTTTGAAATGGAATTTAATTTTATTTCCCATCAGCTTGTCATTAAAAAATCTGATGGTCATTTTCGAATGGTCAGTCTGGATCAATATTCCATCAAATCGTTTCACGATGAATTGTTTGCCTGTCTGCATGCTTTAAATATTGATGTTGCTATTGATGAGCATCCCTACGACATATCCAAAATAAAATTGGATACACCCTTTAATGAAGATAATACTCCCATTGAATATGATAGTTCTTTTGCTCATCAATTATGGCAATCATATATGGAGGCGGACGTGGCCTTCCAAAAATTTAAAGGACGATTCATTGGAAAATCATCCCCTGTGCAACTATTCTGGCATAGCTTTGATCTCGCACTCACCTTTTTTTCAGGCAGGCCTGCTCCTTTGAATGAGAGCATGGATAAAGTTTCAAAAGAAGCTTACTCTCATGAAGTCATTAGTTTTGGATATTGGGCCGGTGATGATGATATTCCTGAGCCTAGTTTTTATTCCTACGTTTATCCTGAACCATCACATTTAGAAGACGGAGAACTAAGACCGCGTGAAGCTTATTGGAAAGTTCTTCCTCGTGGCAAACTTGCTGTTCTTCCCTATAAAGCGCTTAGCAACCATATGCCGAGAGAAAATGCTATTTTGGATTTTATGGAAAGTGCATTCGCCAATGGCATCGAGCGGGCAAAATGGACTGGTGAGACGGCGAAACTTTTAACTATTGATGAACATCGACATCATTTTACAACTCATTAAAAAAAAGGCCCACTCGAAAGTGGGCCTTTAGTTTTTAATCAATTTCAACGAAGTCTAAATCTTTGCCGTAAGTTTCTTTCAAGATAAGAAGCGAGATGAATGCAAGAGCAAAAACAACTCCTCCAATAATCGCCACACTTCCTAAAATCTGGAAACGCGGTTGAAGAACAAGAAATGAAGAGGCAATGATCATCCCTGTTCCACGCACGAAGTTTGGAATACTCGTCGCCACTGTAGAGCGAATGTTAATTCCGAATTGTTCTGCTGCTGTGGTAACAAGAACGGCCCAGTATCCAGCACATGTACCAAGGATAAAACAAAGTACATAAATGAAAGTTGGACTTGCTCCTGGAGATTTTAAATAAACGATAGAAGTGATGAAAGCGATGACCATGAAAAGGCCAATTGCTTTTTTGCGGCTTTTTAACCATTGAGACATTAAACCACTGAGTAAATCCCCTACCGCAAGTCCGATAGAACCCCAGATAAGAGCGTCAGCTGATGTAATAGGACCTGTCACTTTTAATTCTGCTGTAACGGCCGGGGCCATAGTAAGAAGAATTGCTGTAATAAAATAAATAGGAATACCGATGGCAAATGAACAAAAATAGCGAAGCGCTCTTTTTGGTTTTAAAAGAAGACGTAAATTTCCGCGAGGGATTTTTTGATGCTGGATTTTTTTGAACATATCAGAATCAAAACTTTTGAAACGAGCAACTAGTAAAATGATTCCGAGAATTCCTCCGATTAAATAAGCGTGATTCCATGCAAAGTATTTACCTACGATGGCCGCACATAAACTTCCGATCATACCAAGGGTCGCTACAAGAGTAGCTCCGTAACCACGATCTTCTTTACTTAGAGATTCAGCAACCATTGTAACGGCTGCCCCTAATTCACCCGCTAAACCAACACCTGCAATGAATCGTAAAATTTCATATTGAGTGACGTTTGTAACAAAGGCGTTCAAGATGTTGGCCGCTGAATACATGAAGATTGATGAGTAAAGAACGACGTGACGACCTTTTTTATCACCGAGTACTCCCCAGAAAACTCCACCAAGAAGCATGCCGAGCATTTGGTAGTTATAGAGCTTCACTCCTGTCCCCATAATTTGCGGGCCATCAGTTATGCCTAATCCAACAATTGAATTCAACATAACAGCACCAAAAAGTGTAATGTCGAACATATCAACAAAATAACCTAGAGCTGCAATGAGAACAGTGGGTGTAAGAATGCGTTTCAATCGAGATTGGTTCTGATCCATTTAACTAAATCCTATAATGTTTTTAATGGGCATTAGAATGCCTGCGCAGGCACGACGTGGCAAGCGTTTCGCATTAGGTTAACGCTAATGAAGTAAGAAATTGAGCGTAGATTTCCCATGTTCGTTGTCCATAGCCACCCGACATGACGTAGGATTGAGGAATTTTTCGATCATTAAAAAAGTTGTAGAGCATGAGATCTCTTTGAAGCATCTCTTCTTTGGTGAGTTTAATAAGTCCCGAACTTTGAAGTTCGTCATGTTCATACGGATCAGCGCCGTTCACAATGAGAACAAGATCAGGACGGGGAAAATCGTTCTCAAGTTTTTTTAATCCATTCTCGAGAAGTTTTAGGTATTCTCGCGATTGATTTTCACCGACAGGAATTTCTACATCCGAAGGAATAAACCATGGATCAGTAGCCGGATCACCTTCATCCAACGGCCATCCTCTTTCCATATGAATACTGAGGGTAATAATGGATGGATCGTTTTTTGTCAGTTCACTTGTTCCATCACCTTTATGGGCATCGACGTCAACAACCCAGGCCGTTTTGATTTTTTTCTGGGCCTGCATTTTGCGAAGAGTGATGACGATATCATTGATCAAACCGAAACCTCTTCCACCAAAACTCATAGCATGATGGCTTCCGCCTCCGAGGTGATAACTAAAACCCGTTTCAAGTGCTTTTAACGATGAATGATAAGTTGTCGATGCTCTTCTTAAAATCACGAGGAAAGCATCTGTTAATTTTTTCTTTGCTTGATCGGGAAAATAACGATGATAACTGCCATCAGCTTTGACGAGTTCAAAACAAGTCATAATTTCGCGTGTGAGCTCTGCTTCAGTTCCAAAAAGTTTTTCAACGTATTGTTTGTCATGCAAACGCAAGAGATCTTCGGCCGTAAACAACGAGATATTTTCTAAATCACAATACTGCAATTGCGGCTGAATTTTTTTTACTTCATTAAACGCTTTTAAAGCGCGATCTGGAGCTACAGGTATCGTGATTCCATAATCCGGCAGGATAAGATCATTTTCAGGATGGTAAAACAAATTGAGCAGCATGAGAGAAACTTTATCATCTTTAATGCGAAAGTGGAATAAAGCCCCTCTTCTTTTTGAACTTTTGCCTGTAGTTTTGCCTGTCTGCTAATGATTGCTCCAAAAGCGCTTTTTCTTCCATGGCCACTCTACGCTTCAAGATAAGAATGTTGAGGATTGATCCGATGAACATTGTATAAAAACTTCCTAATAGCAGTGGAAGGAAAAAGAATTCTGTCACCACAGCTAGATAATTGGGGTGTTTGATATGGGCATAAGGCCCCTCAGTGATTATGGGATGCGAATCCATTCGATACACATCGACTGACCAATATTTTCCCAATGTGAAGATGCATGTCCATCTTAAAATTTGCGCTAGAACCAAAACAAAGATAATGAAATAGAGAAAAATCCCATCATTCATTTTTCCTATGACTGTTGATTCAATAAAAAGCGCTCCGAACCACATAATGTGAAAGAATTTCATCTGAATTGATTCTTTTGGATCCAGCACTTCGACATTCATCTCCTGCTCCAATTCTTTTTTATTACGATAGCTCACAAACAATTCAAGCAATCGTTCAATCATATAAGCAGCGAGAATAAGTATATTCATTCTTAACATTTTTTCACCATCGTCATCTCCAGAGCAAAGGCCGGCCCCATCGCCAGCATGACTCCTACACATCCTTTTCTAATATTATTTTTTTCAAGTGTACGTTTGAGAACATCAATGACTGAAACAGCAGAAACATTTCCATGGTCAGCTAAACTTTCCCAGCTTAGGGCAATCGTTTCTTTTTTTATTTTAAGTGATTCCATCATAGCTTCCAAAACTTTTGGACCACCTGGATGGGCAACAAAAAAATCTATATCATTAAGTTCATAACCACATTCATGAACAAATGTTTGCAAATTTTTGCCGAGATTTTCTTTAACTAATTTGGGGATATCTGGAGAAAGCATAATTTGAAATCCATTTTCAACCATACTCCATCCCATGAGATTTTCCGTGTCATGGTAGAAATGACTTTTAGTCGCCAATATTTCTAATGGTGAATGATTAGCGAGACGATGATTATCACCTAACAATAGAACAGCACCAGCTCCATCACCAAAGAGTGCGGTTCCCACAGCATTGGCAATTGAATGATCATTAAATTGAAAAGTGAGTGAACAAAGTTCTGTCACCAGAACCAAGGCGCATTCATTTGGATGCCCCATAAGATAATCATTTACGCGATTAATTCCTGCAACTCCACCTAAACATCCTAGTCCAAAAATGGGCAGACGTTTGATGTGGGATGAAAGCGAGCATTTATTTAAAAGCAAGGCTTCTAAACTTGGAACACATAAACCAGTTGTGTTAACAGATGCAATAAGCCCCAAATCTTCTGAGCGAATCTTATTAGCGGTTAAAATTTTTTCAATATTATTTTTTTGAAGTTCGACGGCGTTTTTTTTCCATTCAACATTACG
>CBIHOP010000202.1:0-6030 GCA_966211385.1 uncultured Bacteriovorax sp. | reverse complement strand
GGAACTTATTTCACACTCAATGAAAATGATTTCATAACAAAAGTTGATAAAAAAATATCTGCGGTCATGAACTGTCCAATGGAAAACGGAGAAGGCCTGCAAATTCTCAATTACAATGTCGGCGGCGAATACAAACCGCACTTCGATTATTTTCCAAAAGATGAATCAGGCAGTGCCCCTCACCTCACCCGTGGCGGACAACGAGTGAGCACGCTCATCATTTATCTCTCTGATGTAGAAGAAAGTGGAGAAACCATTTTTCCGTCAATAGGATTAACCATTACTCCTAAAAAAGGTTCTGCACTTTATTTTGAATACTGTAACAGCTTAGGACAAGTTGATCCGCTCACTCTCCATGGAGGAACGCCGGTTAAAAAAGGATCGAAGTGGATCGCAACAAAGTGGATGCGAGAAAATAAGTTTCAATAAAAACTGCTTCAGCTTATTTATTTTGAAACACCATTACTATTGCGTTGTAATGATCTATCACTTTTTTTCTCATCAATAATATTCTTAACTTCTCTTGCTAAGCCTGACACTGCATCTTTATTTTCACATTTATCAGACTGACTTTTGGCACCACTTATATAGGATTTTGCAAGGAGATGTCCCAATTGGCAAAAGTCATTATAAGCTTGGAGTTCTCCTGATGCTACAACCTCCTGTGCAGTGTCTTGGCATTTATCCAGCAACTTGGAAGCAATATCGTCTGAAGTGGCATTTGATAAACAGAGCTCTTTTAAATAGGGGTTAAGCTTATTAGTAATCTTCACTAGGTGCTTATTTTGATATTCATTTTTTAGAGGAATTAGACCCATCACTTGAACTCGCAACGTAGAGTAGTCTGCTGCTCTATTGCCAGGTTCACAAATAGTTTCACTTGCAATGGATTGAAGGCTTAAAGTAAAAAAACTTATAACGACTAAAATATTTTTCATAAAATCTCCTAAAATCCACCAACAAAACTAATATAATATCGGTTTATTTATTTTGAGTTTTTACTGGTCTACAGAATATAGTGTTGGACTAGGGACAATATTTTAAAGAGAAACTAGACCAAAAAAAATGCAGCCGGAGCTGCATTTCTTATGGTTCAATTTGTGTTTTAGTCGAAGAATTAAGCTGACTCTACATTTTTCTTTGGAGTGACACTCGCTGATGTTCCAGCTGGTGCAACTGTCTTACGAGGGCCTTCGACAACTTTCGGTGTTCCTTTTCCAGTGACCGAATCAACCGTCACGATAACCTTACAAACTTTTTCGTTAGCCGGTACATCGTACATTACGTCGAGCATTGATTGCTCAAGAATCGCACGTAGACCACGCGCTCCTGTTCTTCTCTCAAGTGCTTGACGGGCCACTTCGCGAAGAGCATCTTTTTCGAATTCAAGTTCAATGCCTTCGTATTCAAAAAGTTTTGCGTATTGTTTTGTAAGAGCATTTTTTGGTTCAGTTAAAATTGCTACTAGTGCTTCTTCATCTAGTTCAGAAAGCATAGCGTTTACTGGAAGACGTCCGATGAACTCAGGAATAAGACCGAATTTTGATAAATCTTCCGGCTCGATCCCACCAAGTTTTTCGATAACAGATTTTTCAGCTTCTGTTTTTTCCGAGATAAGACCCATTGGCCTTTTTGTCATACGTTTCTCGATAATTTTATCAAGACCAACGAATGCTCCGGCACAAATGAAGAGAATATTCTTTGTATCAACTTGGATAAATTCCTGTTGTGGATGCTTACGTCCGCCTTTCGGTGGAACAGAAGCAATTGTTCCTTCAACGATTTTAAGAAGTGCTTGCTGAACACCTTCACCCGAAACGTCACGAGTGATCGATGGGTTTTCAGATTTACGAGCGATCTTATCAATCTCGTCGATGTAAACGATTCCGCGTTGAGCGCGTTCTACATCGAAGTCACAGTTTTGTAGAAGATTTAAAATGATGTTTTCAACGTCTTCACCAACGTAACCAGCTTCAGTAAGTGAAGTTGCATCTGCGATTGCGAATGGAACGTTTAAGAATTTTGCAAGAGATTGAGCGATCAACGTTTTCCCCGACCCTGTTGGACCTGCAAGAAGAATGTTTGATTTCGCAAGCTCAACAACATCTCCTTTACGAGAGTCGCCTGACTTGTGAGCGATACGCTTGTAGTGGTTATGAACGGCAACCGAGATAATTTTCTTCGCACGGTCCTGACCAATAACGTAGTTATCCAAGTGCGCCTTAATTTCATGCGGCTTTGGAACATTATCAACTACTGCTTTTGCATTGCTCTTTTGTGAGTCTTCAAAAATGATATCGTTACAAAGCTCAATACATTCATCACAAATGTAACAGCCTGGTCCTGCAATCAGTTTCTTTACTTCCTTCTGTGATTTACCACAGAAGTTACAGTGAAGGGCGCTTCCGAAATTCGCTTTTTCTTTTGTCATTTTATTTTTCCTTCCAAACTCTTATCTTACAGTCGTAAAAAACTGATCACTATTTTTTTAATTTGCGGTCACTCTTGTCAATGACAACATCGATAAGACCAAGTTCAATTGCCTTCGTTGGATTGAGGTAATTGTCACGGTCTGTTTCTTTTTCAATTCGCTCCATTGTCATCCCTGCGCTCGAGTGACGAACGTAGATACCATTCAATTGTTTTTTCAGATCTTGAATTTCATTTGCCTGAATTTTAATGTCAGAAGCCTGTCCTCTAGCTCCACCTAATGGTTGGTGAATCATGATACGTGAGTGAGGCATTGAGTGTCTGAATCCTTTTGCTCCCGCTGTAAGAAGAAGCGATCCCATTGAAGCGGCCATACCTACACAGTAAGTGTAAACCGGGCATGAGATGTGTTGCATGATATCGTAGATACCAAGACCAGCATAAACTGATCCACCTGGGCTATTGATGTAAAAATGGATTGGTGCTTCTGCATCTGATTGCTCTAGGAAAAGCATTTGAGCAATAAGAAGATTTGCTACAGTGTCGTTTACTTCTGTTCCTAAAAACACAATACGATCAAGTAGAAGTCTAGAATAAATATCGTACTGTCTCTCCCCTCTTGCTGTTTGTTCAATAACAATTGGATTTGGAATGTAGGCCTTGGGATCCATCATAGTTTCTCCACAAAAAGGGCAATCAACTTGAGACAAGTTGACTAAGTTATTTTAGTTTTCTCTTATCTTTATCGGCGATAAACGCTTAAATCTTTAACCCTTTCGGGATCAAAATGCGAAAAACTCCGATGTGTTAAGTCTGCGTTATTTCTGGATTTTATCATCAATCTACCAAGTTTTACCACTTGATATTAGGACCCATTGCCTCTAAACTTGTCCTCGTTCAAAAGTAATTTTCTTGATCCCTAAACTTTAAATGGAGGCATTTCATGTCTAGACTTGTTGGTAAAACTGCACCGGATTTCACTGCTGAAGCTGTAGCAAACGGCGAAATCAAA
The DNA here is from genome assembly GCA_966211385.1 of uncultured Bacteriovorax sp. Lineage (GTDB taxonomy): Bacteria > Bdellovibrionota > Bacteriovoracia > Bacteriovoracales > Bacteriovoracaceae > Bacteriovorax. Next base: position 2,588 of record CBIHOP010000202.1, on the reverse strand, counting down.
AAAATCTCTCTTCACAAAGACTTTGCTGGAAAGTGGAAAGTTCTTTATTTCTACCCTCTAGATTTTACTTTCGTATGTCCAACAGAGATCACAGCTTTCGAAGACAATCTTGCAAAATTCAAAGAACTAAACTGCGAAGTGATTGGCTGTTCAGTTGACTCTGCATTCTCTCACCTTGCTTGGACTCAAGTAGAGCGCAACAAAGGTGGATTAGGAAAAATGGCACACCCACTAGTTGCTGACCTTACAAAAACAATCGCTCGTGACTATGACGTTCTAGCTGACGATGCCGTAGCACTTCGTGGTGTTTTCGTTATCGACGACAAAAACGTGATTCAAACATGTACAGTTAACAATCTTTCAGTTGGAAGAAATGTTGAAGAAGTTCTTCGTACAGTTGAAGCTTACCAATACACAGCTAAGCACGGTGAAGTTTGCCCTGCTGGTTGGACAAAAGGAGCTGCGACTATGAAACCAGATCCAAAAGAATCGCAAGAATATTTCAGCAAACTTAAGTAATTTTTATCTAGTTTTGACTAGGAAAGGGGTCTTAGGACCCCTTTTTTATTCTCTCCCGCTTATACGACCCACTGCCTGAGCTGTAATTTCTTCACCCTCCGAAAATAGATTTGAAAAGTCGTTTCTCCTAAGCGATAACGCTCAAAATCTTTGGGGGATTAATAATGAATATCGACAGCGACAACCTGGTTGACCTGGGTGAATGGAAGAGCCTAAAAAAAGAAGCAAACTTTTCTGATTACCTGAAGGTTTTGAGCTTCAATGATTTGATGAATGAGTCGAATGCACTTATGGATCAAATTAAAAGCAATGACGAAGGTGATGATCTTTTTTCAAAAACAAAAGTGATGATGAATGAATTCACACATCGCTTGGAAAAAGAATCTAAGATGCTCGCGACATCTGTTAAAGACTTGAAAAAGCAAATCGAAGACAAGTTACACTAATTTCTGTTTATGCTATAATGTGAGTGATGAAGTTAATCTTTTCACTCACCATTCTATTTCTTTTGGCAGGCTGTAAAAGTAAAAAAACAGTCCCCATTACTCCCTCACCAACTCCATCTGATAATTATGAAATAACTCTTTCTTTTGATCGAAACAATGATCCTGGTCTCGATTCTTTTGATGTCACTGCTCGTCTCACAAAAAACGGTTCAGCCTTATCAGGACAAACACTTTCTCTCAATGTTCCAAAAGGAAGTGTTTCATCGATTGTTGATCAAGGATCAGGAATATATTCTTTTACTGTGACACCCTCGACGACAGGAGTGTATCCGGTAACTGTGACGTATCAAACTGCTTCTGCCTCCCGTGAAGCTTTAGTTTTTTCAACTATTCATTCTGATCTTGGACAGCCGTTAAGCGTACCTGGTGACGTTAATAGCGAAGGTTATGAAGATGGAATTACAATTACTCCCAATGGCGAATATCTCTTTGTTCAATATGGTCCACTTTATTTTAGCGGTCTGCTTTTTTATCAGGCTATTTGTCCCCCAGATGCATCTTACTCTCTCTACAACCTCTTAGGCTGCACTGGAAATCAAGATGCGAGTTGGGTGTTTAATACAATTGGGCCCTACAATAATCCTCTTCGTCCGGATTTTCCTGTGGGTTCAATTACAAGTAATACTCTTCAACATCTCAACATTGAAATCCCGGGTGTCGTAAGTAAAATAGCTCTCTTTCCCACTGTATTTTACGGCTTCAAAAGACAGAGTGACGGCAGTTTCAAGAATCCTTTTAAAGTCGCTTTTAACGATGTTAAAGGCGCCAATGGTCCATTTGGATTGTCATTTCATATGACAAGCTCTACGACAGCGGAGTTTGCAGTTGCATGGAATAATTACTTCAATGATCTGGGCGATGATAAGCCGGATATATACGCTGGGACGATTACATTTGGACAAAATAATAACCTTGGCGATGTGACTTACACTGGAGAACTCTTCCAGAGTATTTCACCAAATATCGACCCCGTTAGTTTTAGTTCACACACAGGAGTTCAGGGTAACCCGCATCTCTACTACGATCAATCCGATTTGATTCAATCTATCTGGACTGATGATGAACAAACAACTCACGATCTAACTGTTTATAAAATTACGAGTGGAACATTTCCAGACGGGACTTGGTCGGCGATTACACTTCCATCTGTAATTAATACGGCCAGCGAAGAATCACAGCCTTTTTTTACAGGATCAAAACTCTATCTTCGTCGTGGAGATAAAATTGTTTCTCATGCTTATATTGGTTCTGGTCATAACGATTACCATCTCAATTCGTCATGGGGAGCTGAAGTAACATTGCTTTCCGCGAACTCGTTGAACAGCAATGAAATGATTACTGTCGGTGAGCCTACACTTGCTAGTTACAATGGAAAAACATATTTGTATTTTGCTTATGGATTTGTCAGATCCATAAGCGCGAGCGGAAGAAGAGACATTAATCTCAATGCAGGATTTGTGCAATTATAAACTGCCCTACAACAGTGGTGGATATCAAACTAAATCGTTATAAAAAATTGATTGCTAGGTTGGCTTTAATCTATTTTATTTTCATCACTTAAAA
>CBIHOP010000201.1:0-6055 GCA_966211385.1 uncultured Bacteriovorax sp. | reverse complement strand
AATCATTGTTTCCCATTCATCATGTTCAGGATTTTCTTCATACGTTTTCCAGGGCGCCAGAAAAGATTCCCACACCTTGGGGCCTAATAAATTTGCGCTAGGAGAGAATGATTGATCTGCATGATGGGGAAAAATGAAAAGTGTGACTTTTCCCTTTTTTTCCCAGAAGAGCCATTCCGGAAGAGTATATTCATAGTGATCAACATCACCTTCAAACTGGCCTTATACAAAAAGCGCACCGACTGAATCAGGACTGTTGATAAAGGAGCGAGCTTCAGTAAAAGATAATTTTTTACTGAGTCCGAGACCCAACCATTTTTCGTGATGATCTTTTGATTCAAAATAGTGAACTTGATCACAAGTGCTATGACGAAGAAGTTGCAATAAATCCAGTCGCTCGTATTGTTTAATAAGAGGGCGGGGATTAAGGAGCGACGATTCAATGATCAGTGAATCTATGTGCTTCAGTTCCTCTGTTAAGAAACGTGAAAGCTCCATGGGTCTTAGACCTCGGCCTTTTTATCGCCAACATCTCCAATGTAGAGAGTGGCAATGCCGAAAGTAAGTGGAATCATTTTTAAATTTTTGAATCCAGCATTCTTCATGAGCTGCAGGAAAGCATCTCCATAGGGAAAATCTTCAACGCTTTTATTGAGATAAGTATAGGCATCTTTATGTTTTGAAACCAAATTGCCAATGAAAGGCAATAGGTGACGGAAATAGAAGAAATAAACATTTCTCACGATGAAATTTTTAGGAATTGAAAATTCCATGATCATCAGGCGTCCATCTTTTTTGAGGACACGGTGAATGTCATGCAGAGATTTTTGAGGGTCAGAAAAATTTCTAATTCCGAAAGAAATTGTCGTAAGGTCAAAAGCATTATCAGCTGATGGAATGTTCACTCCATCACCAAGCATAAGAAAAATCTTTTTATCGAGACCTTTCTTTTTCACTTTAATTTTTCCGAGATCAACCATTCCTTTAGAAAGATCAATGCCTGTTACTTTTTTAATGCGTTCATCTTTAACGAGAGTAAGGGCCACATCACCCGTTCCGGTCGCTAAATCAAGAGCATTAATCGACTCTTTATTGGGAAGGTGCTTGAGAAGTTTATTGCGCCAGTAGATATCGATCCCCATTGAAAGGGTGTGATTTAAAACATCGTAGGTTGAAGCAATTTCATCGAAGATTTTATAAGAATCTTTTTTACGCTCGCGAATCTCGTTCGTCATAGTCATAGGTCCTCTTTTTTTGTACACTCTTTTTACCTTAAACATCATAGACATAGCAAGATTTGGATTTACTTTAATCGCCTCCTTTGTTACGTTTCGTGATATCGATATTAGCTCTAGAAATGAAAGGTTTTCATGATCTCCGATTTTCTCGAATCAATGCCTCAAGAACCGTTACTTAGATCCAAAAATTTGGATCTGAAAATTCGTTCCGTGAACGCAAAAGAAAATATTGATCAAGTGCTTGCAAAAACAGTTCTTCAAGGGGGAAAACGCCTTCGTCCACTGCTCACGTATCTCATGGCCAATTATTTAAAAGCAGATTTTGATCTTGTTGATCCGTTTGCTCGTGCCTCTGAGCTCGTGCATGCGGCTTCACTTTCTCATGATGATGTTATTGATAACGCAACTCTCAGAAGGGGAACACCTTCGATAAATATTGTTGCATCAAATAAAAAAGCCGTGCTCGCCGGAGATTATCTCCTTTCTTCAGTGATTGTAGATTTAACGTCTACGGGACATCTGGAACTTGTTCGTGAAATGTCTCTGGTGATTAAAGATCTCTCAGAAGGTGAGTGGCTCCAGCTCGATCTCATTGAAGACAGAAAATATTCACGCGAACTCATTCGTGAAGTTGCGATGAAAAAAACGTCATCAGTTATGAGTTATTGTGTACTCGCTCCAGCAATCATCAACAACGAACCTCGCGAAGCCGTCGAGCTTTGCCGCGAATTCGGTCTTCGTTTGGGTCTTGCTTTTCAATTAATCGACGACACTCTCGATTACTCGGCCAATTCTCAAAAAGATCAGGATCTCGATCTGCAAAACGGAATTGTAAACGCCGTTGTCTATGAAATGCTCGATGATAAAAAAGATTTGAAAGAACGTTTTTTAAAAGGTGAGAATCTCTACGAACTCGTTAAAGGCCAATCTTTCACTCCATACGTTGAAACGGTTACAGCTGAGGCCCACGCTCATTTAGAGGCCGCAAAAGCGTCATTAGATCGTTTAAACGAGATGATGAAGAATGGGGAACTCAAAGCTTCTGCTTATTATAAAACGCACTCAGAAGAATGGACGAAAAACAGCGACGCGCTGGAACTGATTTTAAGCTACATGGTTTTAAGACAACATTGATAAAAAAAAGGCCCGCTTAAAGCGGGCCTTTTTTTTAGTTTACTCTACAAAATTGTCTTCCGCGAAGTTCTCTTGAACACTGATTCATCGCCTGACGACAAGCTTCTCCACGAACATCAGAATGGATTGGACCAGTCCATGTCGCGTAGTAGTTTTCAATGTTGATTCCTTGTGGGTCAAAACGAGTTGCTGTACAGCTCTCTGTTTTTTGTCTTGGAGGAAGTGGACCAGGACCTGGGCCTGGACCCGGACGGTTTCCACGAGTCACACATCTCCATCCACGAGTATCGTGACGGTTTAGTTCATAACGACAAAATTCATCTGACTGAGCACAAGCTTCGTAAGATGTTCTTCCTTCGCCTCTGAAACTTCTTACAGTTGATCCGTAGTAATCAACGAGATCAGTTGTACAGATTTCTAGACGAGGATTAGGGTATGTTGGTTCCCATTTTTCTTCACAGAAAGCATCGTAATATCTTCCGTATCTTTGTCCCAGAGCGAGTGCCTCTGAACAAGCATAAGAAGCATCAGCACAAGCGGCTGATCTTGTATAAGAATAACGAGTCAATGTTTCAAACTCTGTTCCCCAGCGGTCTTTGATCGCGAACGTACACGATTCAGATGCCATTGAAACAGAAGCAAATGCCAGTAGTGCTAATGCGATTAGTGTTTTCATTTTAAATCTCCCCTCTGAGTTTTAAATTCAACGTTGTTGATATGAACTTCATTATTATCTTGGAAAACGTGGTGGTCTCGGTGGTTTTGGAGACGGCTCACGTGGCTCTCTCGGGTCTCTTGGACGCGGAGGATTTGGATCACGTGGGTAGCGTGGTTCACGTGGCTCACGTGGATAAGTTGGGTGTGGGTAATGAGGATCTCTCGGGCGATCCGGGTATGTTGGATAGCTCGGGTATGATGGGTACGAAGGATATGATGGATAGCTTGGGTACGATGGATAGCTTGGGTAAGAAGGATAGCTTGGAGACGACGGTGGAATTGGTGGTGGGTACGATGGTGGAGTATTCGATGCACTCGCGTGAGTGATGATACATTCCGCTCCGTACAGGTGACCACGAGAATTGTATTCAGAAAGCACTAGTGAACACTCATAAAGAGCTTCTGAACAGGCAGCTTCGATGGAATACGAATATTTTGTAAAACGATCTGCTTGCTCATAACCATAACGATCTTTGATCGTTGTTATACACATATCAGCGTGGGCAGCAGTCGCTGCAAATAGCATAAGAAAAAAAGCTAATTTTGCTTTCATAATCTTTTTGTCTCCTGATTAAAGATCATTATCTACTTTTGGTTTATCCAACATTTGTGCGCTTTGCAAATGCCGATGAAAAAAAACAACTAAAAAGGGCCAATGACTGGCCCTTTGTAAGTATTTTTTTCACAGTGATAGATGTGCGAATGCTGTTTGGTCTCGTTATGACACTAGCAATTTGAGAACGCGATCCTTCCCGATAGTGCGGATGAAGCCTGCGAGCTTCGGTCCTTTTTCAAGGTTGATCAACTTTCTATAAAGCAGCGTGAAGACGGCCATTGGCTCCAATTCGTGAGCGTGGATCATCTCGTACATCTTTTCATGAAGGGCCTTATCGTCAGCGATATTGTCCCATTCAGAAGCGAGATAAGTGTTGAGTGCTTTGATGAAAGCGGATTCTTTATCTGTGAGATCCATTTTCATCGGTTCTTTATTCAATGAAAATTTGAATTCATCAGGAGCTGAATTTTCAATCCAGTAAGCAGCTCGTTGAGCGCGCTCTTGAAAGCGACGTTCATCACGGTCATTCTTAATTTCAGCATTGTAAAAACCACGTGCTTTTTTAATATCGAGATCGTTAATCTGAAGCACGTTACAAAGGTGACGGAAGGCCGGTTGAAACGGCATAACCGTTGGCGGCTCGCCAATAGCAGAAAGTTCATAAACTCTCTTGGCCATCGCCACTTTCTTTTCATTTCCTGCTTCAAGACCAAAGGCCATTCTTTCTAAACGATCGAAGTCTTCGTAGTTTTTGATAACGTCGAGGTCGAACGAAAGTCCGAAGTCGATGTTTGTTTTATAAGAAGCAAAAATCCAACGAACCATTTCCGGTTCATAAACTTCAAGAACGTCGTTTACAGTAACAAGATTTCCTTTTGAGGAACTCATTTTTCCGCCCATCCCTTTAATCGAGACGAAGTCGTACTGCAGATACATTGGTGGTTTCCAGTCGTAGACTTGGGCCACGATATCTTTTGCCGTTGTAAATGATCCCCCTTGCGAAGAGTGATCTTTTCCACCTGGTTCAAAATCAACTTTTTCAAAGGCCCATCTCATCGGCCAGTCCATACGCCACGGAAGTTTTGCTCTATCCGTTGTATTGAGATCAAGTGTGTTAACATGAGCACATTCTTCAAATTCACACACGTAAGTGATCTTTGAATCACCGTCAAATTTAGTCACGTTCGTTTTATCGCGGTTACATTTTTCACAATAAACAGAAACGGGCCACCAATTTTCATCAAGCGGAGCAGATCTCCACTTGTTTAAAATGTCGGCGATGACTTGTTTGTTTTTTAGCGTTTTTTTAATTTGTTCTTTATAAACACCAGCGCGATATTTTTTTGCCTGGTAGATTGGCTCAAGCTCGATGCCCATTTTTTTAAGCTGAGCTTCGAAGTTCTTTTCATGGTGAGCGGCATATGATTCATGTTCACCGAATGGATCTGGAGTATCAACGATGGGTTGGAAAAGAAATTTTGCCAGTTCGTCTTGTTTAGGAAGATTCGCCGGAACTTTTCTGAATGTATCGAAATCATCCCATGAAAAAATGAAGCGAACTTTTTTACCGCGTTTTTTTAATCCACGAGCAACAAGTTCTGTCGTCATAACTTCGCGAAAGTTTCCAAAGTGCACGACGCCTGAAGGAGTGATCCCTGAAGCGAGTGTGTATGTTTCTTTATCTTCCTGGCGAATAAGTTTATCGGCCGTAAGATCGGCCCAGTGAACAGCATCGTTGAGTGCTTGAGACATAGAGTTGTCCTTTAATGTGTGAGTTAATCAATACCAAGACGAGCTTTTAATTCGTCTTCAGTGAGTGTGCCTTTTTGAACTTCCAATCTTGTGATGACGAGAGCTTCCTGAAAACGAGGGCGTTCATCAGCAACGCAAATTGAGAGATCAATGTGTTTTTGATTTTTTACTTCTGAGTATTTTACAGCGCGTTTTAAGAGCGTAATCGCTTCATCTAAATTCATTCTAATTTCCTAAATAAGCTTTCTTAATTTCAGGGTTAGATAATAGTTCGGCCGATGGTCCTTGCAAAGTGATTTCGCCGTTAGTTAAAACGTAAGCACGGTGAGAAACTTTAAGGGCGAGATTCGCGTTTTGCTCGACCAATAAAATCGTCATCCCTTGCTGATTAATCTCAGTAATTGCCTTAAAAATTGTTCCGACAAGAATCGGCGCAATTCCTAGAGAAGGCTCGTCTAATAAAAGAAGTTTAGGTTTACACATATACGCACGAGCTATCGCGAGCATTTGTTGTTCGCCACCCGAGAGAGTTTGCGCTAATTGATTTTTTCTTTCTTTGAGCTTGGGAAAAAGATGGAAAACAAATTCCAAGTTTTTTTTGATTTCTTCTTTGTCACGGCGAAGATAAGCACCCATATCAAGATTTTCTTTGATCGTG
>CBIHOP010000200.1:0-6059 GCA_966211385.1 uncultured Bacteriovorax sp. | reverse complement strand
CCTCACTTCTCGCTCCTAGAATCTGAACGAAACTGGAAAGAATCAAAGACAATCTTCTTTTCTTATTATCCACGGATCCGTTTTTTTATCAAAACTATTCTTAGTTAGTGTAAAATTCTAATCAACATATCTATGGAACAATAATGCTTGAAGCGATGTATTTTTATTTCTTGGCCGGCGTACTGTATGTCTATGCTTCAATTGGTGCATTTTTCTTACGTTATTTTCCTTCAAGTTATGTTGAAAAACCATCTGCTAAATATGAAAAGTTAATCATTGGGATTTCGGAAGATGCTGCAAAAAATCGAAGAATGATTAATGGCATTTATGAGCCACTCTTTCCGGATCTCAACAAAGATCAAGAGACATTATTGGGTATAGATTCAAATCACGATGGTATTCGAGATGATATAGAACTCTGGATAAATAGAAAATATAAGACTGATGATGAAATAATAGCCGCAAAAAATTACGCGAGAACATTTAAAAATATTTTGCTTTTCGAAAATGTTAGCCAAGCTCAAGCCTGGAAGTTCGGCAGAATTAACGTCAACGCAAAGGTAGAACTCGATCAGCTTTATCATAAAAATTTGAAATTCAGCACGATCGAAATTCTCTCTTCCGATTATATTGATGAGTTAACTTTTAACACCGTGGCCAGAGCTACCATGAAAGTAAAATTTATTAGATTTCAGGCTTCATATAGACAGTACGAGTAATATGAAAAATACATTTGATTTTTTTCTTCTGATGTTTGTTTTAATCAATATATGCAGTTGCAACGATTACGATGCATACAAGAGTCCTTATTTAGGAAAAAAATTCAAGTCACGACAGTACTATGTCTATTCTCATGACATCGGTGAAAGAAATCGTTTCTGTGATTTCACAAGAATTTTCAAAGCAAAATACGAATTAGACGAGTTTCACTTCGAATTCAACAGAGATCCTAATGATTGTGTTTTCAAGAAAACGGGTGTTAAAACTTATCTCATTCCCAAAGGGACAGAGTTTGAAATAGTAGATTCTTTCAAGCGTGAAGGATTATTCGGTTGGAACAGAGTTGAATATGTAGTTTTAAAAGATAAATTCGGAAATCTATCTGAAACACTTGAAATCAGCATAAATGACGAATTCGAATATGTTAACAATCAAGTAAATTATCATGAAGCTCAACTTATTCTGGAGAATGATCTAAAATATTTAAGAAATAAAAATCTTAATATGATTTTGTGTGATGGAAACAATAGATTGGAACCTTTCCCCGATTACAACGATGAAAGCCTTAACAAGGAAGTTGTTCTGAGGAAGTCTCCATTTATCGAATTGAAAATTTCAAATTTTATTCAGCAATTTAAGCTAAGTAATGAATTAGAAATTCTTGAACTACTTTGGGTAAAAACGGAAAAGTTTGAACCTTGTGCTCTAATAAGATTCAGGAGTAAAGAAGCCTATGTCACATCTATGTATCACATGGATAATTGGGATATTTCGCCTACGTCCAGGGCTTTTATCAAACATCCGGATATTGAAATCTTTGAAAATCCGGTAAAATCTCTTCCTTATGAAAATGTGTTTATTCTTAGTGAAGAAAATCTTAGAACAAAATATTATCCAATCGATGTTTCAAAAATGAGCGCAAAACAACTTCATGAATATCGACGAAAGAAGATGCCTAATTAGTAAATTAAATGGTTTAAGTTCGCATTGGTATCCTACAAAGTCTGCTGGAACTTTATTCGAACTTCATTATTTAAATTGAATTTTTATAAAACTATTCTTGGTTAGATTACAATCTGAAAGGAAATGCGCATTTTTTAAAGAGGCCGAATGCTACCGTCGTTTGAACTGTTAAATGTTGTCACACAACGATTTAAGGATGAAAAAATTACTTTTGTCTTAGGCGGGAGTGCGCTCCTCTATTCCTTGGGCCTTCTTAGTGATGTGAAAGATTGGGACTTATGTGTTGAGGTTCCGCTTGAACAAATTGAAGCTTGCTTAGGAGGTCTTAATTACTCTCTCCTTCCAAACAATGAGATTTTCAAATCTGATTTTCTTATTCGGGTTCAAGACAATGCTGCCGAGATCGACATCATTGGGCATTTTAAAATCAGAAGACCAGACGATGGATCGATCCACAGGGTACCACTCAAAATTTCTCATCACTGGAATGGATTTCCTATGGCGGATCCTCATGAATGGATGGTGGCCTACGAATTAATGGGAAGAGAAGACAAGACCCTGTTACTTAAAAAATATTGTGGTTAAGAAGGTTTTCTAAGAGAAAATCTTAACCTGAAATTTTTTTGAAGTACGCCTCAGCTTTCTTTTCTAGGCGTTTTAGTTCCGGTGTGCTTCGTACGTGACCATTGGGATACAGGATTTGCGAAGGATGTAATTTGAATACAGCTGCAAAAATTTCAGCATAATGAGAAGTAAAAGGGATTCTTTCATTTTCCAGTGCACTGAGATTTGTTCGTTTTATTGATGTTAGCTCTGCCAATTGATCTTGCGTAAGACCGCTGTTGATTCTGAGTCCTCGCAATACTTCGGCCGAAGATAGATCATCACCTAATAAATTGTGAAGAACAATACGCATGTCTTTCATAAAAACCTCTAACTATCTTTTCTATAATTATGATCATTCGTAACTTTAGCGACTAATACAATGATCAGATTATCCAAAACTTTATAAATTATTCGTCCAGAATGGCTAAAGGCCGATGAGCGGTAGCCTATCCACTCTCTTTCAAGTGCATGGTCACGCCACTCTTTTGAATTCTCAATATGTGAGGGACCAAATTCCTCCATTTCATCTACCCATCTGATCAACACTTTAAGATCTGCATTTGAAATCGATTTTTTGAGTAATAACTTGTTGAGTTCTTTCTCTGCTTTTTGCTCTAATTTCACTTTCCAAAAAGGCACAGCTTCCTCACTTACTTTAACGTATATTTATATATACGTCAATGTTTTGACTGTAAGTGCCTATACATAGATGGAAATTCTGTTAACCGACTAATTCATGAAAATTATTAGCATCGAAATGCGAGACTCTGAAAGTATTAGGTATAATGCCACTTATTCTCAATCTAAAAGGCCGGATTATAAAACTATTAATTTATTTACCTGCGACCCAATATTTTGAAAGCAATTTGAAACATGAATCGATATTAGTAAATTTTGCAACTTTGAGGGAATTTTCTACATCCCATAAAGTGTAGCTCTTGTAGTAAGGCTCGTGATAATCAATCGGAAAATTTTCGAGCACTCGATTCATCTTGGGGACATCATCTCTTTGAAGAGAATCACAAATTCCCACTACCCCATCTTTTTTTAAAACCCTGTACGACTCTGACAAAACTTTTTCTCGAACGTTTTTAGGCAATTCGTGGAAAAGAAAAACAGAAAACACTAGATCAAATTCTTCATCAGGAAATGGAAGTGCTTCGCCTGCCGTTTGAACAAAACTTAGTTTAGGATTATTGAATCTCCTGCTAGCAACATTCAAATAAGGCGATGAAATATCCGTTACAGTGTATGATTCAAAATCGAAGGCCTTGGAAAAATCTAATGTCGCCGATCCAACTCCTGCACCAATTTCCAAAATTTTTATAGGCCGATTGTGAGGCAATCGTTCCTTGATCAACTTAATGAGCATTCTTCGCATTGGTGCCGCAGTTCCAGAAAAAAGAATCTCAACCTGATGTTCATAAAGATTTGCAGAGTGCTCGGAAAAATATCCATCGGTCTGAAAATGATAGTTGCGTTTCAAATAAGCAGGAGCATTTTCCGCCTCCGAACCCAAATCGTTTTTTATGTTGAGCTTTCTTCTTCGAGAAATTTTTAAAGAATCAATAAGTAGTCGCGGAATATTTAATAGATGTTTTGTAGCGTTCTTAGGTTTGATGACATTTATGGGATAGATGCCCTCCGCGATATTTTTGGCATCCTCTTGATGCAGTTTGATAACTTCATCACCCAAAAATTTAATAAGTTCTTTATCCGTTTCTTGATATGGAGGCTTTACGAAAAAAGAAAATGTTTTTGATAACTGGTTTAATAATTTGTATTCCAAGGAATACAGAATTGTTTTACTTAGGTTCGAAGCGACAATGGAATGTTCCATAAGTGTTTTCATGATTCACATTATAGAAAAGTCGCGAAGAGATAGAAAGCTGGTGAAAGCGATGTCTAAGGTTCCAACACACTTTTCTTGTTACACTGCGACCAGGAAAGTGTGTTGGAACCATTTTGAGAATTTCTGAAGACAATTTTTAAAGAAAGCTGTGCTAGAAGACCTTAACTTTTCTCTGGGGGATTCAATGCTACAGACCATAAAGGAACTACCGATTGTGTTAAATGTGAGAAAACAAGTTTTCGAAAAAAAATTTGCTACTCATAAAAACGTGAATTACTTCAGAGGTGTGTTTGAGAACTTTGAGGAAGCATATCGCTCATCTCCCCCAACTAAACACCAAGGCTATGACAATTTAGATTCCGCAAGACTCTACAAAGAACGCATTGAGAGAATTTATTCGACAGATTATCCTGTGCTCTTTTGGATGAAACACTTTCAAAACCAATATAAGACTGTTTTTGATTTCGGTGGACATGTTGGGATTCATTTTTATTCGTATTCTAAAGTCCTAGATTATAAAAATATTGAATCTTGGACCGTTTGCGATGTTGAAAGTGTTATAAAAGAAGGAAAAAAAATTAAAGATGAAAAAAATGCGACTAAACTTAGATTTGCAAACGACATCAGTAGTTCAGATGGCCACGACCTATTTTTGGCAAGTGGATCATTGCAATACTTAGAATGGGAGTTACACGATACACTCAAGGAAATGAGAAAGCCGCCCGAGTTTCTAATCATAAATATGCTTCCATTGCATCCAGAATTTAAAACAATAACATTACAAAGTATCGGGACTTCTTTCTGTCCATATTACATCCGTAAGGAATCAGAATTTATTCATGGAATTCAATCTGTTGGATATAAATTGATTGATAGTTGGAACAATGAAGAGAAAAAATGCAATATCGCTTTTGAAGCTGATAGATCATTAACATTTTATAGAGGAATGATTTTTCAAAAAATATAAACTTCATTGCCCGATAAACAGCTTAAAAGTTTATCGGGTAATATGAATCCAGTGCGACAAGAAAAGTGTGTTGGAACTTTTATTTTAGGAATTTTTCGAGGTCAGAACATCCGCCGATTAATTTTCCATCGATGAAGATTTGAGGATAAGTCGGCCAGCCACTCCAAAGTTTGATCGCCAGACGTTGTTTCCACTTTGAGAAGTAGTTTCCGTACGAAAGATATGTGTACTCCATCTTTTTTTCATCGAGGATTTTGCGCGCTTTTTTTACGACAGGATTCTGGCCCATACCAACGACCACGATTTTGTTTTTTGCTACAGCTTCAATCACTTCATTCACAGTTGCTGAGTAATTGTTGGCCATAAACTTTAAAGCTTCGGGGTGAACCTGGTTTTCTGCTAAAATTTTTCTTTCCATCTTTTGCTCCATTAATGATTAAACTGTTTTTCAATTAATTTATTATAAAATCCATCTCTGCTTAAAATAAGTTCTGCGTGCGTCCCGTATTGGACGATCTTTCCCTGATCGAGAACAAAAATTTTATCGGCATTTTTTACAGTCGAGAGTCGATGAGCGATAATCAGCGTCGTACGACTTCGTCTTAAGTTTTCCAAGGCCGCTTGGACAAGTGATTCACTTTCACTGTCGAGCGCACTTGTGGCTTCGTCGAGAATTAAAATTTTCGGATCTTTTAAAATGGCACGGGCAATGGCCACACGCTGTTTTTGTCCACCTGATAACTGAACACCTTTTTCACCGACTAATGTTTTATAGCCCTCTGGAAACGATGTAATGAAGTCATGAGCGTACGCAAGCTTGGCTGCATTTGTGACTTCTTCAAAACTCGCATCGGGTTTACCGTAGCGAATGTTATCTTCGATTGATTCTGAAATGAGAATCGGCTCATGAGAAACAATTCCTATTTGCTTTCGAAGATCATAAAGATCGTA
>CBIHOP010000199.1:0-6069 GCA_966211385.1 uncultured Bacteriovorax sp. | reverse complement strand
CCTTTGAACCCGATGCTTTGTAAAACTTCAGATCGATGGCCACTTCGCCGGCCTTCTTTCCTAGCTTTGGATTAAGTTCAATAAGAACATTCTTATTATCGATTTTTCTTTCAAGCTCTGCTGTTTGGTAAAACGGCATTGCAAGAGAAGATTTTGAATTTGTATTTTTTGATTTGATATGAAGATTAAGGTTAACCATCTGGGCCTTAAGCGAGCCTTCAGTGTTCGCAAAAGTCGTTGTGGCCAGAGAGAAAACAAGTGCTGTTAATGCTAATTTCATTTTAGAGACGACCATTTTTTTCACCCTCATAGTAAAAAAAGAAAAATATATTTTCAGTATAAAGATTTCAACGACGCTTCGGCAATTTTTTTCAGTGATTTTTTTTTACAGCAAATTGAAAGTTTCGATTTCAATTTTTTCTGGAAGAAGAAAATCTTTCGCCTTAGGCGCTCGAGAAAAATCTATGCGAAAAGATCGCAGGGCAATTCCTCGACCAGGATATTGTGTCGAAGATTCGGGTGAAGCACCATAGAGAAAATCATGCAGGATGGGTTGATCGTGACGGAAAAGTTCATAGCGAAGTTGATGTGATCGTCCGGTTATTGGTGAAAGTTCCCAGAGAAGAATTCCATTTTTTTCATCAACCAATAAGGCCTCTGTGAGAGATTCTTTTCCATGAGGTGATTCATAGGCGCGTTTTTTTCCGCGAAGAAGTTTACACTTCCACATGAGTTTTTCACCCTTCTTGAAAGTATGTGGTTTTCTTTCAGGTGAAGCCGATAACGCACTATAAGTTTTATGGACTTCTTTCTTTTCAAACCAGGCATTGCCCGCTTTTTGGGCAGCGGGTGTGAGCGCGAACATGATGAGACCACTCACTTCGTAATCGAGACGATGAACGGGATAAATTTGAGTCTTTAAATCTTGTTCGAGAATTTTTCCCAGAATGGGTCGATCATCATCGCGGTCTCTGGAAGGCACGCTTAATACCTGGGCCTCTTTGTCTACTATGATGAAAAATTCATTTTGAAAGCATATTCTGTAACTCGAACTATTCATTACTTTCCACTGGCCCCGTAATTTGGAAGGACGCGTGCGCTGGGATCTGAAACCTGGCAGTTTTCCCATTCTTTGTTTGGCATCCAATAATCAGGGATCATCTTAGCGCGATTAGGATAAAAAGTTTCAAAGATATCGCGATAAAGAAGAGATTCTTTAGTGAACGGTGTTTTGTACGGATATTTTTTAGCGGCGGCCTTGAGATCCTCATCACTATATGTTCTTTCTGCATGCGCCTTCAATTCATCAACCATGGAGTGCCCAACTGCATCTGAGAAGGCCGCTTTCTCTCTCCATAAAATGGATTCAGGAAGAAGAGCTTCATCTTTGAATGCTTCTCTTAAAAGATATTTTCCAACACCCGTCGTGTTCATTTTCAAATCAGGATTGATGTTCATGACGAATTGAACGAAGTCTTTATCGGAGAAAGGTACGCGTGCTTCTAATGAATGTGCCGAAAGACAGCGGTCTGCCCTTAGCACGTCATAGAGATAAAGTTCTTTAATTCGTTTGGCCGCTTCTTTTTGAAATTCAGCTGCGTTCGGCGCAAAGTCCGTATATTTATAACCAAAGAGTTCATCACTTACTTCACCAGTGAGTAGAACTTTAATCTTTGTATTTTTATGAATGTACTGACAAACAAGATACATTCCGACAGAGGCCCTTACCGTCGTTATATCCCAAGTCTCCAGATGATAAATAACTTTTTTAAGCG
This sequence comes from uncultured Bacteriovorax sp., assembly GCA_966211385.1. Lineage (GTDB taxonomy): Bacteria > Bdellovibrionota > Bacteriovoracia > Bacteriovoracales > Bacteriovoracaceae > Bacteriovorax. The sequence goes on along the minus strand of CBIHOP010000199.1, from coordinate 4,294 downwards.
CATTTAAAACTTCATCAAGAGTCATTGTGACATTCGTGTGATGAGCTCCAATATAGGTTGCAACTTCCTGAGCATATTTTGAATCAATCGCATCGTCAGTCATGCCCACGGAAAATGTACGTATTGGTTTTCCTGCATTCAGTTTTTGTGCAATAGCACAGACAAGTGATGAATCAAGCCCACCTGAGAGAAGAAATCCAATTTCTGCATCAGACTGCAGTCTTTTATCAACGGCCGATTTGAGACGAGAATTGATTCCTTTTAAAACTTCTTCGCGAGGTGATGTATGAAAAGTTGAATGTTGAGAAAGATCCAGGTAACAAACAAATTTTTCACCATCAAAAAAATGTCCAGGTGGAAAAGGATAGATATCGTCGCACACATCCTGAAGTGCTTTCGCCTCAGAAGCGAAGGCCCACCCATCTTGTTTTTTTAATTTTGATGTTTTCCCATAAAAAAGTGGTCTGATGCCCATTGGATCGCGGGCCGCGAGGATTTTTTTAGCCGTGTGATCCCAAATGACGAGTGCAAACTCCGCATCCAGTGCCTTGACCATTTTTTCGAGTCCATCTCTTTTGTAGAGAGGAAGCAGAACTTCACAATCAGAATGCGAGATGAAGCGATAATGAGTTGATGATTCGACATCTTTTTTGAGTGCAGGATAGTTATAAACCTCGCCGTTACAGACAAGGTAATCGTTATCTGGATTATTGAAAGGCTGCGCCCCTAGAGGTGAAAGATCCATGATGGCCAGGCGATGAAAGCCAAAAAATCCACGCTCAAACCAAACCATTTTATGATCATCAGGTCCGCGGTGAGTAAGTGAGTCTTTAATCGATTTGGCAAGTGAGGGAGATAGGTCAACATCAGTCTGCTGTAGACCTTCAACAAAAATAAAACCGCACATGTAAGTGGACTCCTCTAGAAGAAAGATCTTCTCCTACTTAGAAGAGTGTATCACTAGTTTTCAGTCTGGAGAATTATTCTGGGAGAGAAGAAAGTTGAAAAAGGTTACTCGCCTTCGTTGTTTTCTGCTCGTACGTAATCTGGCCGTCTTTCATGATAAAAATTCCACCAAGTTGCAAAGGATCTCCCTCTGTTTCTCCCTGGAAAATACGCTTAGTCGTCATAATCCATGCCCCACGTAACCAAGTCATTGGTCCAAAGAGTTGGAAAAAACTTCCCCGTTTCAAATCAAGTGACTTATAGAGAACGCGACCTGGATCAGAAATATGAGTGACTTGCTGACCATCAAAATAGTTATTGAAAAATTCATCGGCATAGGCCGGATCACTCATGTGAACAAACACAAGTTTGAGCTTTCTTTTGTCTTTTATGCTGGAGAGCTTTGATAATTCGGCCATATTCTCGCGACAAAAGATGCAACCAAATTGACGGATAAAAACCAGAAGCAATCGCTCTTTTTTGGAAAGATCCAGCAGGGTCTCCCCGTGGTTTGTGCGAACATAACGAATGAGATCGTGAAATTTTTTGGGAGAGCTTTCTTCATAAGTGTGATGATCGTAGGCCGCTTCCAAAACAAAATAGAAAGGAATGATCCAAAAAATATCAGTTATGAGCAGAAGCGATCCCAGGTATAGTGGAAAACTTTCGTGTGTAAAAAGAATAATGAATCCCACTGTCATGAGGACTTTGAGAATTAAACCAACAAGAACGATCAACCAATGTCGAGCAGGATCGAAACTCGCAATGATAAATCCCACTGAGAAAGCGATGTAAACAAGTCCAACGCATTGCCAAACTTGAGGATATTGAACGTTTTCGATATTGATGAATGAAAAGAAGACCGAAGGGAAAAGCACAACAAAAAGTCCATAGACCAAATGAATAAGGCCTGCAGCTCTTAAAATTAGTGAATTCATGTCGGCATTGAAAAGTCTTTTCATTTAACTAGTATACTCACAGTTTGGCCTTTTGGCCTGAGACTATGTTTAGACAACCCTTCTATTTTAATTTTTTTATGTTGAGAGAGCCACTTGCACTCTTCCCAGTGATCAGGACCTGGTAATCAGCGCTGTCACCCAGCTCATTGTAGAGCTCTCCAGTGCCGCTTTTATGCGAAACTCGTATCTTACAGCTAGGAGGCAGTTCAAGGGAAGCATCCCCAGAGGCGGAAATGAGATCAACGTCTGATCGCCCTTCGCATTTTTTGAACTGGCCAGTAATATTTCCAGTTGCCGTCGTAATGTCTAAATTTTTCAAAACATCACCCTTAAGTGTGATGTTACCTGTTGAACTTGTGATGTCGAAGTGACCTAAAACATTAACCGCGCTGATTTCACCCGTTCCGGAAGAAAGGTTATATTCTAAAAAAGTGTTGGCCGGTATATCGACGGTTACTTTCGCTTCACAGTGAGCTGTATTAAAAATTTTATTGCCACTGCCAACGATAATTTCAAGAGTGTCACCTTTAATTGTTCTCGTCTCAGTACACTTCTCATCAAACTTTATTTTCTGAACAGATGTACGAAGAATTTTTTCCTGACTGCCACCATTGATGATGAGCTGCCCTTTCGCATTTGAGATTTTGATTTTTGAAATTCCAGTCATTGGAAATGTTTTTACACCTTCAGCATAAACCGGGCCAATGGCCAGAGTGATAAGCGCAATTTTCCATTTGTTCATCATAAACATTTACTCCCAGAATAAGTCGAGTTAACCTCGAGCAAGTAAGTGGAAATATCATAACAAAATTAGCGATAAAATGAATCAAAGAAATCTATTTTTATTTGTCCTTTGCACTCTTATTTGGGGAACCACCTGGCTTGTCATTAAATTTCAAATCGATTCGACTTCGGCCATAGTTGGAGTTTTTTATCGTTTTGCAATCGCGACACTCTTCATGTGGATGATCAACTTAATCTTCATTCGTAAGAATTTTCGTTTCCCTCCCAGAACACATTTTTTCTTTATGCTGCATGGATTGTTTAATTTTTGCTTGAACTACATCCTCACCTATATTTCCGAGAAATATATTTCTTCAGGACTGGTCGCGATCACATTTTCTCTGCTTATTTATTTCAATATGCTGATGCTGAATTTGATCTTTGGATTGAAAGTTTCAAAAAATGTTTTTATTGGAGCTCTTCTCGGATTCTTGGGAATCACGCTCATTTTTTCTGGAGAAATTCTCTCCATGGATACAAGTTCCAATGGAGTTTGGGGAATTGTTATAGGAATTATTGCAACATTCTGTGCGTCTTGCGGAAACATGGTCGCTTTCTATCACCACAGAAACAAAATTCCCGTCATGACCTTCAATGCTTATGGAATGATGTATGGGACTCTTATCAGTCTTCTTATTGGACTCGTGATGGGTGATAACTTCACGCTACCGACGACCTCATCATTTCTACTCTCACTCATCTATCTGAGTCTGTTTGGAACCGTCATTGCGTTCTGGTCTTATCAAACATTGGTGGGAGAAATGGGTGCTGATAGGGCCGCGTATACCAGCATTATTTCACCAATGCTCGCAGTGCTTGTTTCATCTGTTTTTGAAAACATTCCTTTTACACCAATGCTGGTTATGGGAATCATCTGTTGTTTAGTTGGGAATTTACTGGCGCTTAAAAAGCCGCGTATATCAGAGCGCCCTCTTTAATCTGATCGATAATTTGTTTGTGCAGACGCATTTCAAGGGCCGGACAGCCATAACTTCTGCCAATCTTATTTCCAGGTTTCACGTAGTCTGCGCCGTGGATAACAATCGCTCTTGCGCGTGCATTGGAATTGGTTTTTGAAAGTCCATCGAGTCTGAGCGAATATCCATTCTCACCAAAATATGTTTCTGCCGTAAGAAATAATCCTAATGAAGTTTGTTTGGAATCGATAGTATTGGAAAACTTAGTTGCATAACCATCAAAGTCGGGATCTGAATTTTTTCCATGAGCTGTCAGATAAGATTCAACATCTCCAGTATTTAAATCAATGAGAAAAAATCTTTCTTTACTATTGTGGGCCTTGTAATCAATGACGACTAGATAATCTTGATTTCGAATTTTGTCCTTGTTAAGCTCGAAAGAATCCAAAGCAACTTTCAAATGATGAGCAGGAATCTTTCCTTCGGGATCAATTCGAGTGCGATCATAACCGAAAGAAATGTTTGACCATATGACCGATAAGGCGACAAATAAACTCAGGCACAATTGTTTCTTCATGAGTTTATTCTAGAGAAGTGCTCAAATTCTCCTAGAGGGAAAAATTTCTCACCATCACTTTTACGACTGATCCCATTGATTTTTTCGAATAGGAAAACCTAGTTTTGCCAGGC
>CBIHOP010000198.1:0-6076 GCA_966211385.1 uncultured Bacteriovorax sp. | reverse complement strand
GACTTTAATTGCCGATGTTCTAAAGGAAGAATAGAAATGAAATTTGATCAAAAAAAATATCCCAAAGTTTTCGCTGATGCTCATAGTGCGCTCCAAGGAATTGAATCAGGCATGACTCTCATGAGCGGTGGATTTGGACTTTGTGGGATCGCTGAAAATTGCATCGATGCACTCACAACAATTGATGTAAAAAATTTAACGGTGATTTCAAACAACATTGGTAACAGTGGACGCGGTCTCGTTAAAATTCTTATACAAGATAAAATCAGCAAGGCCTACTGCTCTTACGTCGGGGGAAATCCTGATCTTGAAGTTCGTATGCTAAACAAACAAATTGAAGTTGAGTTGGTTCCTCAAGGAACTTTTTCTGAACGTATTCGCGCTGCTGGAATGGGCATTCGCGCGTTTTACACACCAACTGGTTATGGAACGCTCGTTGCTGAAGGAAAGGAAGTCAAAAATTTTGATCGTCCTTGTGTGCTTGAGACGGCCCTGCATGCTGACTTTGCCATTATCAAAGCTCAAAAAGGAGACACCTACGGAAACCTTTGGTTCAAGGAAACCGCCAGAAATTTTTCTCCTCTTATGGCGATGGCCGCGAAAATTACTGTCGTTGAAGTTGAGGAACTTGTTGAAGTAGGAGAACTTCCACCGGAAAATATTCATCTTCCTGGGCTATTCGTTCAAAGAATTTTCCAGGGAAAAAATTATAAAAATGATATCGAATTTCTTGTTACGGAAGGTGCCTAATGAGTTGGACAAATGAAGAAATGGCCGACGTTGTAATCAGTTTTTTCAAACCCCATACTTCAGTCAATCTTGGTATTGGGATGCCAACAGTCATCGCGCAAAGAATGCCAAAAGAAATGAATATTATGATTCATTCAGAAAATGGTGTTCTTGGTGTTAGCGGCCGACCTAAGAAAGATGAAGTTTCTCCAACGCTTATTAATGCTGGAAAGGAAACAATTTCAATTGGACCTGGAGCGAGCTTCTTTGATAGTTCTCTCTCATTTGGAATGATTAGAGGCGGGCATATCGACTATTGCGTACTTGGTGGAATGGAAGTCGATGCTGAGAGAAATCTAGCAAACTGGATGGTTCCAGGAAAGAAAGTAACTGGTATGGGTGGTGCTATGGATCTCGTGAACGGATCCAAGCAGGTCATCATCATGATGAATCACTTCAGTAAAGATGGTGCGGCCAAGCTCCTAAAGCGCTGCTCTCTACCACTCACTGGAAAAGATGTCGTTGACCTAGTTGTCACAGAATTGGGTGTGTTCAAACCAAATGGCAAAATGTTCGAGATCATTAAACTCGCACCAGGTGTAACGCCTGAAGCATGTAAATTGCAGCAAGATACACAAGCTTAACTGTCAACAAATGTTAGTTTTATAAGGCCTCTTCCTTGGTATGATTCCTTCGAGAAATTACTCATAGCAAGGAAGAACTTATGAAATTGTATGCCCTCCTCGTGCTTGCACTCGCCTCTTTCAATTCACATGCTCTCACAAATTCCGTGTTTGCTGAAAACGAAGCTTTTAATTCAGTTGTGATGATTAAGTCGGAAGCTCCAGATGCTTCTGGTGACACAACACCTGCTTACTGTAATGCTACTTTTATTGCAAAAAATGTCATGGTGACTGCCGCTCACTGTATGGCACTCGCTCATATTTCCGGTGAAAAATTAGTTGAATTACAAACTGGTTATTACAAATATGTCACAAGGCCAGACGGACAGCGAGTTCGAATTGGTTACGTTCAAAAAAATAAATTCAGCAAACATGTGAACATTGAACTCCCTCAATCATTGAAGGATAAATTCGCAAGACAGGGTCAACGTGCTCGCATTGAACCATCTGAAGATTTTGCTCTTGTATGGTGGAATGAAGAAACACCAGAACTGGCCGATATGAATTTTGCAACTCCTGTGACTCAAGTAGAACACGCACAAGTCACTCGTTCATTATCAAGTTATCCACTAAAAGTTGTTTCCATTAATTTTTTGAGCACAATGAGCATGGATACTAAAAGAATGGGAGATCTTAGTAGTGTAAAATGGAGTAACAATCACTTTACTTCTCAATCGACAGTAAGAGTTGAAGAAGGTGATTCTGGTTCACCTGTTTTTATCACTATCAATAATCAGTTAAAACTTTTTGCCGTTGTTAAAGGACGTGCAGCAACTGTTTTTTCAAATTGGGACGTTTTCCCTGCTGTTTCACCACATATTTGTGAATTAAACAAACGCATGCCGACAGATATGAAGTTTAATTTTTGTGTTCGTTAATTTTGAATTGAATGAATGAGATTTTTTGAGCTGAAATAAAAAAGGGGCCCCCTGCAAAAGGCCCCATTTTTTCTGGCATCCTGCCATCCGTCGAGAACATCCTGTCCCCTACAATTACGATTATAACCGTATTTAAATTTTTTGTTGTAATATTTTTTTGTAGGTAAAGTTTTCCATCAAACCCCAAAAATTGAGTTATCATAATAAGAGAATTTGAAGCTAATTTCCTTCAAGCGAGCATAGGATCTTTATGTTTAAATGGATTTTAAACCACTTTAAAGGCGCTAAAACCGCAACTAACGACTATAAAATACAAAGTTTTACCTTCTTCGTCCCTGCCCCTCCTAAAAGATCCACTGGATACCGTGAGAAACAATTCGATAAACTTTTCTATGAATTTATTAACCGTGGTTACAAGATTTTAAACTTCACAACCCAGTCTATCTCCGGAGAAAATAACTCGGGAATGTGGTTAGTTTTTATCGTTCAGGCCACAAATGCAGAAGCTGAAAAATTAAATTTGAATGACGAGTTTTCGGCTGCACTCATTTCCAAGGCGAATGTTAAAGAAGAAATTGAAGGACTATACTACATTGATGATAAGGCCCAAGAGCTATGACGTTTTTTCGAATTTTAGTTGTATGCTCAACTCTCCTGGTCTCTTCATGCAGTTTTTTTTCGAGTAAAATCGATACACTTGCCGAATCTAAAAGTACGCAACCGATTGACGGACAAACAAAAAAAATTAATTTCTGTTCAGAAAAAAGTCGTTTGCAGTATCTGACTGAAGATGAAGCAACTCAAAAATTTTATAAACAACTCGAACCGTTGTTTAATAAAAAAATTCCTTTTGTTCAAAAGGGTATTATGATGGCCTTGCTGGAACTCAATCGCCGTCCTGATAAACTCTCCCCTTCGTCACGCCTGCAAATTTATATGCGTATAGATGGGATAACCCACTACTTTGATTTTCGTCCACGCAATCTCGAAGATGATACCAAGAATTCTTATCTCCATGGTTTGAACTCTCTAGCTCAAAAATTCCTGGTTCAAACAAAGTTAGCAACAATTGCAGATGATCTGGATGCTTCCATTCCACAGCAGCTTCCAGTGAGTTTAGATTTCGAGCAATTTTTAGCAAAAAACAAATCTTCGCTCTCACAAAGTGAACTCATGGCCTCTCGATTTATGAAAGGCGATGAAACGATTACTCGTTACGAAACTTTTCATCGTATGAGCTTTAGAAACATTGTTAATAGATTCACCCCAATGCATATAAAGGGTGACGAATATTCTGATGATAAAAGTCCTCTCATTCCATTTGAACAGAAAAATGGATCACTTCCCATTAAATGCAATGTTAATCTCAACCAGGAAGTCTCGTTGTCAGATGATATTCTTGGATCTGAAAATAGTCGCATACATACTATGGGTTTGATCGAAAATGAGAATGTTTTTCTAGCGGTCAGCTCAGGACTTTTACAGAAACCATTGATCTTCGAAAAAAATTTTATCTTCATGAAAATGCGTCCCTTGCCTTTTCCATCGCCTCTTTGTGAACTAAGTGATTCTGAAAGAACGATTGCTTTATTTTCGGCCAAGGGAAGAAGTCCTGCTCAACACTTGAGACATCTCATTGCATACGAAGTTGGTATTGTCAGATCACCGGACGAATTAAATGAATTGTTAAAATTTTCTCGCCACTTATTCCTCAACGATCCTGATAGAATTTTGTATGAATCTAAACGAGGAAGAAAAACTCAGCTCGATTTTTTTCTGGCGATGAAATTTCCTATTTATCACGCTGAAAGTTTAGGAGATGTTTTCGGAAGCATGTCATATAAACAATCTGGTCAGCGTACATCTCTCATCATCGACGATCGTGAACAAACGAGAGTGACTTGTCTGAAATGAAAAAAATTATTGTTTTTGGTTCAGCTAGACAAAAAACGGTAAAGACGATTGATGTTTTAGAAAGTGATCTAGACCAGAACCTTATGACTTTCCTGCAAGATCACGGAATACCCGTGGCCTCAAGTTGCAGCGGCGATGGTGTTTGCTTAAAATGCAAAGTCACAATCGAATCCAAAATACTTCTCAGTTGTCAGTTAAAAGTGCGCGAATTACTGGCCTCTCAATCGAGTTGTACAGTCACATTTTCTTATTTGTAGACAAGATGGAATCACCATTATAGCCTACTGTGTAAACACTAACATTGGTAAAAAATATGCGTTATTTGTCGATTGATATTGAAGCTACAGGACTTGCTGAAAACGACTACATGATCGAATTTGGAATGGTTCCTTTTTGTACTGAAACAAAAAAAATCGAAGACTCACTCGCTCGCAATTTTTATATTAAATGTCCATCGTTCGAAGAATTGAAACCACGTCTTGATAAATGGGTTATTGAACACAATGAGATGCTTATTCATAAAGCTCACGTGACAGGCCTGCATATGGATAGCTTCAAAGATGAACTTGAAACTTATCTCATCAGTCGTGAAGTAAAAAATTATTTTAAAAACGATCGCAATGAAAAGATCATTCTCTTCGGTAAATCGATGAGTGCCATTGATCTACCGTTTCTCACAAGAGATCTTTCGTGGGAATTTATGCGTAAATATTTTCACCACCGTAACCTCGACCTTTCTTCAACCGCCAATACATTAATTGATTTGAAATTTATTCCACCTGAATGTTCATCAGGCTCTCACTTAATGAAGTTTCTCAATATGGGAGACGTCAAGCATACGGCGTTGGAAGACGCTAAAAATACGGCCTTGATGTATCTTAAACTTCTTGAGATGTTCGAAAAGAAAGCGACTTAATTGATTGCCAGGAATCCGGCCGGATCGATAGCTTCACCATTGCGGCGAACTTCAAAATGCAAATGTGGACCATAAGTACGTCCAGTCATTCCAATCTGAGCAATGACCTGCCCGCGATAAACTCGTTGACCTGCTTTAGTAAAATTAACTTTGGCATGAGCATAAACAGTAAAAAAGCCATTTTTATGCGCGATAACCGTTATGTTTCCATAACCACCAATCTCATCACCTGAATAAACTACAACACCTTCACTTGCTGCCACAATATGTGAACCTACACGTCCAGGGATATCGATTCCTTCATGGTTTTTACCCCAGCGTTGCCCAAATGCGGAACTCGTCTTATTACTGCTTGGAACTGGCCAGAGAAACTCTCCAGACTGAAGATAGCGATGAGGATCGAAGGCCTTTGTTTCAAATTCTTGCTCTACTAAACCGCGCTTAAGAGGAATAAACACCCATTCCCCTGGTCTGATAGCTTTGCCTGCATTCGAGGCTTCGATTTTTTCTTTTGGTACGTTGAATTCTTTGGCAAGTGTATCAAGAGTATCAGTATTTTTAACTTGAATGTAATGGCCGCTTTTTACACTCGCACAAGCAACTGTAAAAAAGAGAGGTATAATAAATAAAATTTTTCTGAAAAGCATTCTTATTATCATCTTCCGTGATTCTCTTAAATTTGCCTTGGATTGATATGATCTAAAAAATTCTTTAGATCCGTCATCAAAGCCTCATTGGACAATCCATAATCCAAGAGCTTTACAGGCGAGAGAGAAATCATTTTTTGTTCTATCGCCAAACAATCAGAGTCATCATAAGACTCGAATCCGCGATACACACCACCAATCCAGTAATACTTTCTTCCGCGGAAATCTAATCGTTCATCGATTTCTTCAGAGTACTTGCGAAGTCCAACTTTGGTGACTTTTAGGCCTTTAATCTCCGCTTCACTACAC
>CBIHOP010000197.1:0-6293 GCA_966211385.1 uncultured Bacteriovorax sp. | reverse complement strand
ACAAGCTTCTGCTGAACTTATGAGCTTCACGAACGGAAAATAATTTTTCAATGACTTTGGCCCTGGGAAACCGGGGCTTAATAACTCTTGATTGGTTTTGCTCGCAGCAACTCTCTATTGGCGCCTCTTGAATTCATCTCCGTTACTTTCGAATCAAACGGCTTAGACTCTCCTCTCCACGAATCAAAAACATAAAGCTTTCCATCTGGTGCCGTTAATTGCGTGTACGCGTGCGCGACTTGATCACCTTTATCTTTCTTTGATGTCTCATCGTAGAAATCGAGCGTGTATCCTTTAAAACGAAGATACATCGACTCTGGTGTTGAAGAATCAAGGAAGCGATAAGTTTGTTCCACACACACGAGGTAATCAGATTTTTTCGAAACATCGAGATTGGTATTTTCCTTGAGCACACCAAAAGCTATTGAGGGAAGATTGTTCGTCACATATGCGCGAAGTCCTCCACGCCCTGGAGCGCGCTCTCCGTTCACAACCAAACGGTTCATATAAATAGTGAGCAAGTCATTGTGCAATTGTTCTGGTGAAGAATCTTTTTCAAGATTTGAAACACGAGCGTGAATGGCGAGAAGTTTTTTCGCTTCATCATCTAAATGCGGGAGACATCCTTGCGGTGTTTTGATCGGTGATATAATCGCATCGCAATCAAGTCGCTTTTTAATTTTAATTTGCAAAATCGGATCGAGTTTGATGTCACGACAAAGATGTGAGTCTGTTAATTTATTAAACGCAACTTGATTGCACAGCTCGCCTGAAATTTTCATTGAGCTGCTGATAAACTGATCGAGCTTTGATTCATCTGGGAGTGCGTATTCGCGGCAACGAACTTGCGCGGATTTTTCAATCGCGTAAGTGTTGAGGCAAAATAGAAAGAGGCCCGCGGTCGTGAGAAACTTCATACTTTGATAGTATAAAAGACTTAGGGATTACAAACAATTGGGCAGGTATTGGGTCTTAAATTTCGAAGAGTTAAGTCCTTTTACAGGTTAATTGATTGCCTTTAGAAAGAGTCATTTCTCACTGGCGAAGATACTTAAGTTATAATTGAGAAATGAGACAAATTTTCAATTTTACCTTCAGCTGTTTGGTTTGTGTTTTTTGAATACGACTCTGTTCCAGTTAGAAAAGGAGCTTCTCTCTTTTTGAGTGTCTTTTTAATCGCCGGACTGATCTACAGCTCCTTCAGGGCCTATTATTACGGCCTGGATGTTAATCTCAACATCGAGCAAGCAATTAAGCATGGGGGCCGAATTAGTCCGGGAGATAAAGAATTCTTTGCTTTTTTCAGTAAACCGATTGCATTTTTGCTAATTCTTTTTGCGACTATAATGCAGGTCTTGATCTTGAAGGAAATTGTTTTTCAGTTTATTTAAACTACAATGAAAGATAACTCGAACACTAAGCAAGGGCGCTAACTGGAATCTAAATTATAAGTTTATTTCTGGATAACTTTTAAACGCTTCTTTCCTTCAACATCATTTTGAATCCAGATTGAGATTTTATCTTCGTGATCAAAAATACCTAAAATTTGATAATGCTCACCACTAATGACTGGAAGCTCGCTATCTTTTAAATATTTTCGAATATCATTCGGTACTTGTGCTTGTGCCGTGTAAAGCTTTACACGTGGTGAATTATAAAAAAATCCTATGGACTCTGCTTTTTCTGAAAACTTACTAAAATTTCGAAAATAATTTTTCTGGGCGAACTCATATGTAGTCAAAACATTTTCGATTTCGCTTTCTTTACTTTTGATTCTGTAATCATTTAATTGCCCTAATAAATATGAGAGCAATACTGCAACAAAAGTAAAACCTGTTAATAAAAATGCTGAATACCAACTATTTTTTAACTTCACTTTTTTAATATCTCTAATTAGTTAGCTTTGGTGCAAACACACTTGTGTGGATTACAGTCGTTCCGAAAAGTGTTTTGGAACCGGTTACTTTCTTTAAGTTTTGAATTCTCTTATTTAAGTTGCACCCTCTTCAACTTTCCCGTTCTTACAGAAAAGTATAAAGAGAAATAAAAAACAATTAACAAATAAAACCAATACAAATACTTCAAATTTAACATTAAAATAAACTTTGAAACTAGAATTGAAAGAATAAAAATAATTAACATATATATTGAAATGATTTTTAAACTAATTTCGATTTCAAAGTGATTATTACATCCTATGCAAATCAATTTATTCTTAAAAAAAGATTGCACTTTAATAGATTTAATTTCATCACAGTGAGGACAATATTTTTTTATTAACAATTTTAGGTCCTACAAACTAATTAAAATACACAAAAAATTTATCCTTCACGAGCAAATTAAAAGTGATCAAGCTCTCAGATTAAGCACCTGTCAAAAACATGTATGACAAAGCTAAAGTTATTAAAGCAAAATTCGATGCAAATGAGATTAATCTCATTTGTCGAAACCTAGTATAATATTCCGGATTTCGGTCCTTCATAAAATTTTCAATTTTTTTAAAGTTCTTAGGAAAAGAGTTAAGCTTGATATATTCAAATAGCTCCTCTTCGCTCAAATCAACTTTCATTTTATTTATCAATGAATTCATCACTAAAGCGCTCACAATACCAATGAGAGCAAATATTAGTATTGAAATTGAAAACAAACTCATAAAGTGACCTCACGGAAATTACTAATTTCCTCACAGTTCCTACACTGCTTTCGTGGAGCATGATGTCCACTATGGGTTGTTCATAACATTAGCTCATTAAGAGCATTCGGCTTTCGCAAGAATTTATATCATTCTCGGTTTACTTTTTTTCAGCTCGCGGAAACTCTTTCTTAATTCTCAAACCTAAGTTGAGTCCCCACTCCGAAAATCCTTTGTGATATTCTTCCATAACTTCTTTGATGATTTTTTTAAGATTGTTGTCTGTCTGATATTTTGAAAAATAATCTTTCAGCTCATTTGTGGGAACGTCTCGATAGGTAAAGAGCGAGCTTAGAAGTATCTGCTGTTGAAGAACTGGAGTCATTTGTTGTTTTAACTGTTCAAGCACACTTTCTGGAACATTCTCTCCAAAAGCCATGCCCATGCCGGCCACTGTGTCAGCTACAATTTGAGCAGTGACTTCAACGGCTTTAGTATCATTCATGAAGTTAAAAATGAGACCAAGTCTTTCTTTCTCTGGAGGATTTTTTTCAAGATTTTTAACATAATCAATCATTGCAGGTTGAGCAGCAGCTGATGTCCCCTCTTCCTCGAGACGAGAAAACTTTTTTACAGAGTCTTGCTCATAATATGAGTGCAATTCGTTGATCTCTTTCGCTGACCAATTTTTTAAGCGATTTTTAATTTTTAACAAAATTTCTTGCGGCTTGAACTCTTCCATTGCAATCGTAGAAAGTTTTCCGATTTGCTCTGGCGATAACTTTTTATTTCGTGCAATTCCCTCTTTCACTTGAGCAGACATTGACTCTTTTAACTGCATCGTTTGCTTATCAATTCCAGAACGATCCAAGATGGCGTCGATTTTCTTTTCAAGTTGAAGAGCATCGTCTGCCAAAACAATTTGGATGTTAAGAAGCAGAGAAAAGAGAACAAAAGTTTTTCTAAGCATGAAGCCTCCGTTTAAGGCAAACGAATGCCTTACATTCAAATGAGAACGTTAAATTTTAAAAATTCAGTTTTATGATTTGATTATGAAGCAATCAATTTTATTTGCAATGAAAAAATATTACTAATCGAATAGTTCGTCCCGAGAAGTTCCAACACACTTGTGCGGATTATCAGCGCCCCATAAAGTGTTTTGGAACGAAAATATAGTGCATATTTCAATGAAAGTTATTCATCTTCCTCATTCTCACGTTCTTCATAAATTTTTTCATACTGCTCGTAATCCAAAACTCTAAAACTAGCTCTTTCTTTAATTTTTTCAATTACACTCAAATCGACTTGAAAATAGCTAGTCCGCTCATGAGCAATTGAAATAAAGCGGCCATTTAATTTATTTGAAAAGCAAATATCTTCGGGCAAGCTAGGCTGCTCCCATGAAAATAAAGACTTCGAGTAGTGCAGAATTAACTCAATCGTTTTTTCATTTATTAAAAATTTAATTTCTATCAAGCCCTCATCATGCGAGTATCTTGTATCACCAGAGATATAAGCTTTGACCACTTCATGTTTTAATATGAAAGGCTTCAGCTGTACAAGAAACTCATCTCCTTTTTTAGAAAGCTTGAGTTCGCTCTTAAGATACAAATGACCATATTGCATTACACCCTTTATTATATCTAAAAAATTTATGTAATCTTCTCGTTCAAGATCATCTACTATGTAAAACAATTCGTACTTATTCATTTTTTAGCTGATTGGATTTCAAAATCTCTCTATTTGTTTTACGCAAATATTTTTCAAGTTTTTTCAATTTGTTTGCAAAAAAAAGTATCCATATGGCCAATAGGAAAATTATGAATTGAAAAGAAAAAATATAAACTCCCATTCGGTCAATTTCATAGTCTCTATACAAATCGATTGCATAAGCTCCCAGAATCGGAACAAAGTACAAAATATTACATATGAGGAAGTAGTTCAAACGAGTTCTCCAAGTCTTTCTAAAATCGACAAGTGAGTTAACAACATGACCGGCTTCATTTTTATTGAGTTTTTCAATATACAGTGAATATCCTTTTTCCAAAAAAACACCACAAGGCAAGAATTCAAAGCTTCTCATTTCATTAAGACAATCGTTTACAATTAAATCTAATTTCTTGGTCAAACTTTTTGCATTCTTTTGAAGCATTTTAAATTCGTAGTATCTATTAAACTTTGACTCCAAGCTGGTTTCACATCGTCATTGCAACTTTCCGGGGAGCATGAGATACCTTAATCTGTACTCGCAGAGTGAAGTTAGCTCGGAACTTTGCTTGCAGGTTCGTAGTTGATTCGACTTAATCTAATTTTTCTACGTTACTTTTTCTATTTTTGAATAATTTGTATGTTTCAAATAAAGAATAACCACCAAAAATAAGTGCCATAATGATATTGGCAATTAAAATATCACGAGCAGTAGAACCATTAAAGGTTCCCCAACGATTGCTAATCTCACCTGTATCTAAATAAGCTATTGTCTCCAATATAGCAGACATAAGAGCTAACCAACCAATTATAATAAAAAGTTTTTTCATTCTATTTCCCGCATCTATTTAATTCTCTACCTAAAAATGTTCCAATGTATCCAGCAGGAGTTGAAGGTGGCATTCCGGTCGTTGGCCCACCGACCTCCCCTGAAAGGCTATCAAAAAAATCGATACCATTACTTAAAGTAACGGTATTGAGGCCAGCAGCTCCTGAAATAATCGCTGGAGAAAGTAAGCTTGCAAGACTGCCAACCGCTCCTATAGCCGGCATCGCAGCGATAGCTCCTAAAAACATACCGGGGGTTATATCTGTTACTTGTGAACTTGGGACAAATTCTCTTGTAATTACATTTTGGAATGCTGGGGATGCTCCATAATCCATTGGTAATCCTTTTAAACCTAGAGGATCAATCCAGTTTACAGTGTCATTAAAATTATATGCAAATAAATTTGTATCCATTCCCCTGAAGAGAATTGGATCTTTACTTAACCATCTGCCAATTAGTGGATCATAATCTCTTGCCCCAAATCTAACCAAATGAGTATCTGGATCATACAATCCTCCAGCAAACCCAAACGGCTGAAAACCAGGATTAGTATCCTCTAAAACTTCACCCCAATCAGAATAACGCATTTTCTGTTTTACTTCACCTGTCTCACTATCAACAACTAAGTTAACCGATCCACGATGATCTTTAATGAACATGAACTTACGTCCATCTTTCACCATATACTCAGGAGAATTAACACCTTCTGCGTACACAAAACGCGTTTTAACATTGTTATTTTGATCGAGCTCAGCGATCAAACGCAATTGATCTTCCCAAACATAACGACTCAAAAAATTGCCATTTACAATTTTAGCGGAACGTCTATTTCTTGGATCAACTTGGTACTGAACTCCCTTACCTGGCATATAAACAGCAATGAGGTTACCAAGAGAATCGTAGTTGTAATTCGTCACCTGACCATGTGTCGTTTTAGATGCAACTTCGCCATTTGCATTGTAGGTAAATGTTGTATCGTTATATTTTAACAATCGATCATGATCATCATATTGAGCTGTAAATTTTTTATTACCCTCAAATCCGCGAATGCGATTTCCATTTTTGTCATAGATATAACTTGAAAGAACTACATTTGAATTTTTATAACTTCTACCAGTCAATCTT
>CBIHOP010000196.1:0-6345 GCA_966211385.1 uncultured Bacteriovorax sp. | reverse complement strand
AAACAGTTTTATCTTTAAAAGATGCTATCGTTGCTTTTAGTTTGTTGAAGTAATTTGGATCAGGAGTAAGTTCAGAGTGTTTCTTGAAACTTAAATGAAAGTTCCAGTGAGAAGATATGATAATCGTATTAAATTCTTTAGATTTTTCTACGACGAATTTCTTTAGTTTACTACAATGCTCTTTAGCATCTTTGTAATCAACAATATTTTCATCAAAATTCAGAACTGGTGAACATGAACTTCCCGAAACAACTAGAAAAGAAATGTCTTGCTTTCTACCTAACTCATCAAAGAAATAGTTGAGATGGGCTGCATGTGAATCCCCAAATACCAGAATGTCAGCTTTGTCTTTTTTTGCACCTTTCATACAAATGCTTAAATCACTTAGCGATGTATGACAAATTTCAGTACTTCCATGAGAGTTGTATTCTGCGATTCCGTAATATTTTGAATGATAAAAAGTATAGGGAGAAAATTTAATCAACGAAAATAAAACAATCGAAGGAAGAGCGTAATAAAGTCCTAGTGCGTGAGCGAGGCTGATTCGTTGGTATCGGATTGGCGTTTCAATATATTTCCATGCTAGTGACGAAAGTAAAAATGAAAGAAAAACAACCGCAATATTATTTTTCAATGATAATTCATAGTGATCGGTGACGTATCTTGAAATCGCGAGAAGTGGCCAGTGCCATAAATATAACTGATAAGAGATTTTACCAATGAACTCCAGAGGTTTCCATTTAAGCCAGCAGGTAAAAATGTTCTCTCTTGAGATTAAAACTAATACTGTTCCGAGACATGGAAGGAGAGTGATGAAACCTGGAAACACAGAACTTTTATTGATGAAGACAAATGAAAAACCAATCATCAATAAACCTAAAAGTGAAGGCCAGCTCTTTTCAATTTCTTTTAAATTTAAAATCGCAAAAATAGCACCGATTATTAATTCACCAAAACGAGTGAAGAACGCGTAGTAAGAGTAGGTTGAACTAACTGAAATGTTGGCATAAGTTCCAAAAGCTAGCGATAGTACAGTTAGAACTGAAATTAAAATAACAGTACTTTTCTTTTCTAAACCAAATAGGGCAGTCACCATTAGTAACAAAGGAAATACAAAATAAAATTGCTCCTCAATGGCTAGTGACCATGTATGCAGAAGCGGAAGTTCATTTGCTAACATCGAAAAGTAATCTCTTCCCTGAGCAAAGAAGTGATTACTCCAGAATGTCATAACTTTATTTAATGAATTATTAAAGCTTGAAATATCGGACGGGACCATTAATAGATAAGTGAAGGCCAACGAGCAAAAGAGCATAAGGTATAATGAAGGAAGGAGGCGTGTAATTCGTCTCGAGTAAAATTCTAATAAACTAAATTTTTTAGTCTGAATCTGAGTGTAGATACTTTTAGTGATGAGGTAACCAGATAAGACGAAAAAAACGTCAACACCAATGAAACCGCCCGGGAGAAGTTTATCATTTATGTGATAAAGAAAAACGGAAAGAATGCATATTGCTCTTAGACCGTTAATTTCTGATCGGTAAGAAGTATCCGACATTTTTTAATTTAGTTTTTCCCAAACTTTAATACATTCTCTATCACATATGCTTGTTCATCTGTTGTCAGATAAGGGTGCATAGGTAAGCTCACTACGCGAGCGGAAGCACTTTCAGATTTAGGCAGAACAACTTCTGCATATTCTTTTAGGTAAACAGGCTGCTTATGTAGAGGTATTGGGTAATGAACTGCAGTCGGAATATTAACTTCATTCAATTTCTTCTGGAATTCTTCTCTGTTTGAAACTTCAATTGTGAATTGAGCGTAAACAGAAGTGTATCCAGCTGGAATTTCCTGAATTTTGAAATTACCTTTAAAGGCTTCTTGATAATTGGCTGCGATTTTATTTCTTAGAACAACTTCGTTTGGAAAAATTTCAAGTTTCTTTAAAAGAATGGCAGCTTGCACTGTATCCAGTCTTGAATTGTAGCCAATGTCAGTGTGGTGATATCTTTTTTCCTGACCGTGAGTTCTTAGCTCTTTTAATTTTTTTGCCAGGGCACCGTTATTAGTGAAACAAGCTCCACCATCACCATATGCTCCTAATGGTTTAGAAGGGAAGAAACTAGTACATGAAATTGTAGCTAGACTACAAGATTTTTTACCATCGAATTCCGCACCAAAACTTTGTGCTGCATCCTCGATTAGTGCAACATTATTTTTTTCACAAAGAGCAATTAACTTTTTTAGATCCGGACAAAGTCCGTAAAGACTAACGGCGATGATTGCTTTTGTATTTTTATTAATAAACTTTTCTGCGATATCAGCAGTAACGTTATAAGTTTTTTCATCGATGTCGACGAAGACAGGAGTTGCTCCAACAAGAGTTACAGCTTCGGCAGAAGCAAAAAAAGTAAAAGAGGGAACAATAACTTCATCACCATTACCGATATTTAATGCTCTAAGGGCAAGAACAAGAGCGTCTGTTCCATTGGCGTTAGTTATACAGTGCTTAACTCCAACATAATTAGCCAGTTTAGTTTCAAGCTGAGCAACTTGTTCACCAAGAATAAATTGGCCCTGATTTAGAACTTGTTCGATCTCTTTTAACAGGTCACCTTTAATAGTTTGGTACTGGGCTTTTAAATTAATAAATTCCATATTTATTCCACTGTTGGTTTAGTTATTTGTAATGCCGCTAATGTTATACCACCTTACGTAGTTTATCCATCTCCACACATTGGGGGTAAACTTTTTTTTGCCGGTTATCACCAGATCAAATTCTTTTAATAATTCGTCTCTGTTAATAAATGGAATTGTATCGCATTCGCCAATCCATTCTCTTAAAGTGTCTGGCATGCTTAAAAGCCATTCAATTTCAGGCGTTTCAAAACCAATTTTATCTTTTCTGAAGAGAATTTCTTCGGGAACGATTCCTTTTAAAGCATCTCTAAAGATCTGTTTTGTTTGACCTTGATTAGAAATCAGAAAATTTTCCGGCAGACTTAGTAAAAGGTTTGCCATTGGTAAAGTAAGAAACGGAACGCGGCTCTCAATAGAAAAGGCCATTGAGTTTCTGTCACCATGTCTTAAGAGCCCAATTAATCCTCTTCTAGTTAGTGAATCAACGAGAGATTCTATGACTCTTCTGCCTTTATAGTCAGTTGGTGAAACAAATTGGCGAACTTCTTTTAAGTTCACGTTGCTTTCTTTCATGAGATTTACGTCTAGCCATGCTGGATGGGAGTCTCTACCCATAAGTTTTCTCGCTTTCTCATTCATAGAATCAGAAATAACTTTCTGAACTAATAACATGACGGCATTTTTATAACTGCGGCCTGGATATTGTTTCCAGTTGCTGGCAAATCTGTGAGCGCTTAAAAAACCCTCTTCTTCAATTAAGCTGAGTAGGCGAGATCCAGGATAACCAAAATAACCTGCAAGAAGTTCATCTGCTCCCTGCCCATCTAATGTCACGGTAATTCCATTTTCTTTTGCGAGTTGAAAAACTCTGTATTGAGCATAAATACTCGTGCTGCCAAAAGGTTCACCTTGAGCAATGATCATTTTATCTAAATCGCGAGCAAGTTCAACATTTGAAGCCACAACTTTGTGTTCGATGGCATTGGTATGTGAATTAACCATATCAACCCATTTTTCTTCTGAAGCCCTATAGCCTCTAGCAATGTAACTAAAAGTATGAATGTCAGCATCTGGCTCAATGTGTCTCATAGCACAAACAACTGATGATGAATCTATTCCACCTGATAATGCAGCACCAAGAGGTACATCACTTCTCAAATGCAGTTGAACATTTTTTAAAAATTGTTCACGTACCCTGGCCGTTGCATCAGCATAGCTGATTTTTTCAGGACTTGTGAAATTTGGTTTCCACCAGGCGTGAATAACCATTTGCGCTTTATTTTTGATGTCTAATTTAATGAAGTGACCAGGTCGAAGATGTTTTACACCCTCAATGAAACTCGAGTGAGTACTATCGTAATCCCCGTTAACGAGATAGTCATAACCTCTTTGAAGATCAGCACTACTTTTTTTGCTTCTGATTTTTAAAATGGCAGGAAGTTCAGAGGCAAAAATGAGTGAATCATCTTCGTAGGCGTAGAAGAGAGGTTTGATTCCAAAGTTGTCTCTCGTTATACAAACCGAATTTTGTGAAAGAACTTTCTCTCCATTGTATCCAGGCAGCTAAAAGTACTTCGGTATCAGATTGAGTTTTGAACTCGTGGCCCTTTGTTTTGAGTTCAGTTCGCAGTTCTTTGTAATTGTAAATTTCACCATTAAAAATAAGAGAATATCTTCCATCTGCTGAGTGAAATGGCTGATGACCGGCACTTGATAAATCGATGATAGATAATCGAGTGTGACCAAAAACAAGATGACCATTTGTCGTTGGAAGTGAGTCGAAACCAGAATCGTTTGGGCCACGATGTCTGATTGCGTTTAAACCTTCACTGAATTTTTTGTCGAGGTTGCTTGGTTTATTAAGCCACCATCCTCCAATAATACCACACATATTTACCTAACTAAAAAAGACTTTATGCCATACACTCAGATTGATTTTTCTAACGGCCGAAGCTTCATTAAGTTCTGAATGTGCTAATGATTCATTTCCAATAATTGATTTTAAAAATTGCGAAGAATTAATTTCATTTAAAAACCAATTTTTCAGTTCCCCGCTTAACCAGTTTTTCGTGGGAACCGGCCAGCCTAATTTATCTTTTCTCCAGCAGATTTCTGCTGGTAAACGATCCTGGAATGCCTGACGAGCAAAATGTTTTGTCCATCCATTGTGAATTTTATAAACGGCAGGTATTTTTGCCGTAAACTCCACCAGCCTGTAATCCATGAATGGCATTCTTGATTCAATCCCGTACATCATCGAACGACTGTCAGAATAATGAATGAGATTGATGAGATTGGTATGAATATCTTCTTTTAAAATTTGGTTTAAAGGAGTAAAGATATAAGTCAGGTCCTTATTAAGGAATTTTTTCCCAAATCCTATAACTCCATTTTTCCCGATTAGTACTGACATGGTCTTTAGAATCGTCCCTTTGTAAATACCACGATACAATTTAGGCATATTTTTACTTAAGTGAAAGGCTTCTTTAAAAGCTACTAAAAGCGGTAGATTCATTAGGTGGTTGATGATGTAAAATTCATAACCTGCTTGTTGTTCGTCAGCGCCCTGGCCATCTAATGTCACAATCACTCCGTGCTCATGAATGAGTTTGTACGTGTTGATTCCAGACATTCCCAATCCTTCAAGCGGGGATTCCCAATGGTAAATTACTTTTTTATGGAGTTCAGGAACTTCATTTACTGAAGGTTCAATCGTTTTTGATTCAATGTTAAGCATGTTTGCGATGAGCTTGATGTAATAACTTTCATCAATATCTTTATTTGCTCCACTATGAACAGTTGAGAATGATTTTTGTCTGTGTTCTGATTTTGAACTCGCAGTTAGTTCTTCAATAAGAAATGAAATAGAAGAACTATCCAGTCCGCCCGAAAGAGAACTTCCATAAGGAACATCTGTTCTTAATCTCACTTTAACAGCGTCCTTTAAAAGTGTGTAATAGTCTTCGGCAATTTTTTTTGCTTTTTGATCATTGTATTTTTCATATGCGGTATTGATTTCAAAATCCCAGAATTTTCCCTCTTGGAAAGGTTTGAAAATTTCCGTCATCGGCATTTTCACAAAGCTCGAAAAATTAAAACGGTGAATGTTTTCGAATGCCGTTTCTGTTATATATTCCATTGCTCCGATTTTCATATAGTCTTTGCAATAAGCTAGGTTCGGTCCCGATTTCACATTTTCATTGGCAAGAATCGCTTTAATTTCTGACGCGAAAACAAATTGGTTTTCATCCTGATAGTAATAAAGTGGCTTTACTCCAAATCTGTCACGTGACAAGAATATTTCATTTGTTTTGGTATCGAAAATTGCGATGGCCCACATGCCGTTAAATTTTTTCTGGCAATCAATTCCCCAGAAATCATAAGCTGCAAGAATAACTTCTGTGTCTGTGCTGGAAGCAAATGTGTATCCATGAGTTTTTAATTCTTCTTTGAGTTCAACGTAATTATAAATTTCTCCATTGAACACAATCCAGTAGCGATCAAGATAATGCATTGGCTGATGACCAGCATTTGTTAAATCAATAACTGAAAGTCTGCGATGTGCAAATACGGCAGAGCAAGAGGCATTTTGAAACGGATAAAAAAGTGCATTGGAGATGGTTTCTTTTTCAACTTCTCCCCAAAAAACATATCCTTCGTCATTCGGACCGCGATGTTTTATTTTATCATTCATAGACTTAATAG
>CBIHOP010000195.1:0-6382 GCA_966211385.1 uncultured Bacteriovorax sp. | reverse complement strand
ACTAAAGCAAAGAAGATCAACTGAATTTTAGTGATATTCTTGCGATTATTTAAAATCATTTCATCTCTTCTTGTTTCTGCGATTCAATTAAATTTTCAAGCTTACGCAATTTACGAGTCAGCTTGCTTGCTTCTTGAGTAATGAAATAAAGTCGATCGGCCAAGGCTTGAGAAAGCGATTGCATAAGTTTCGCAGCGACAACAGGATGGTTGTTGATGAGATGATCAAGGTCTGGTTTGAAAATACCAATGAGCTGGCAAGGGCTTTTCGCTTTTGCCGTTGCTGATCTTGGGGTCCCATCCTGTAAAAGGGCCATTTCCCCAAAGTAACTGAACTCATCGAGAGTTAAAAAATGCTGGCCTTCAATTTCATGACCGAATTCAGCTTGATTGAGTTCCACTAATCCAGAGAAGATAAGGTAAAAACCAATACCGATTTCACCTTCTCTGAAGATCACTTCCCCATCAGAAAATTTTCTACTATGCATGTATTTAGCAAGAATACGAAGTTCGTTATCCGAGAAATTTTTAAGGAGTTCAACGTTTCTTAAAAAGCGAGGGATAGAATCCTTCTTCACTCCGCTTAATGGATTGGCCATCCAAAGATATTTCATCATAGGAAGATCGATTCTTTTCGATAAACCGCTCTCTTCCATGCCCGATTCACTAATCTTTTTTTCGTACGAAGAATTCATATTGCTCCAGCTTAATAAAGCCCAAGTTGATCTTTGTTCACCCATCCAGCGAGAGAAAGTGGAAATTCAACGAAGAACCATCCGTCTTTGAATTCGCCTAAAACGACTTTGGATCCTGGACGAATCTTTCCTTTTTCATTGAAAATTTTTGAAGGCCCTTCATAAAGTGGAACCTCTTTTAAAGCGACAGCGTAATTGATATTTTTCACATAAGTCGCGTAGAAGATCGAAGGAACCAAACTTAAAACCAGCACAACAATAAGTGTGATTTTCGAACTCATTTTTTTGAAGCGATAACAAAGAAGCGCTACAAGAATAATGAAAAGAGTAAGCGAAAAATAGGCCTGCACGGGAATGTTAATCGACGTATTGATTAATTGATCTGGAAGGCTCGTTGAAGTCGAAAGATCATCGACATTCAATTGTCCTTTTACATAGGCCAGATTGCTCAGCGAAGCAGAGTTAACATATCCTTCTTGAATGGCCTTTTCTAA
This sequence comes from uncultured Bacteriovorax sp., assembly GCA_966211385.1. GTDB lineage: Bacteria > Bdellovibrionota > Bacteriovoracia > Bacteriovoracales > Bacteriovoracaceae > Bacteriovorax. Next base: position 5,194 of record CBIHOP010000195.1, on the reverse strand, counting down.
ATGATATCTCGCAGTGGCATGGTCGCCCATTTTTGAATAAACAGTTCCCAGATTGTAATGAAAAATACCTGACTTCATTTGTTGTTTATTATTAAGCAGATACTGTGCGGCGCCTTTGAAATCGTTTTTAGTATAAAGCGACTCAAATTCATTCATCGAAGATTCTTTTTGAGGTGATTTTTGATCAACAGATAAGGGGGTCCGAGATGACTTTGTCATTGGCATTGTGCTACTATTTTTCATAATTTAATTATCGCATGGGCCTCAGACTTTGCAAGCGAGAAAAAGCGTCCACCACTAACTGCAATCAAGACAAATATAAGGGAAAATTTTATGGCAATCGGAGTTCAATCAAACGAGATTCACGAGCATTTTAATAAGTTGTTTTCAGCAATTCTTCTGGAACAACAAAAATTCGACAACATTAAGCCTGCTGATGAATCAAAGAAAGAATTACTTCAGCAGAAATTAAAAGAGTATGAAGGCCTGAAAGGAAGAGGATTCTTTTATCCGTTCATGGCTTCGGGCAGAGGACACGGACCATTCGTAGAAATGATCGATGGATCTGTTAAGTTTGATTTGATCAACGCTATTGGTGTGAATCTTCTTGGTCACTCTCACCCACTTTATATCAAAGCAAACCTAGAAGCTGCTACAAGCGATACGATGATGTGCGGGAATTTACTTTCTTATCAAGAGCCGTATGAACTTTCAAAAGCGCTATTAGACTCAGTTAAAAAATCACGTTTAAAGCATTTTTGGTTTTCTTGTTCAGGTTCTTTTTCAAACGATACTGCTTTAAAAATATTATGGCAGAAAAAAGCTCCTAACTATAGATTGATTGCTTTCCAAAAATCTTTTGCTGGGCGATCAATCGCTATGCAAGACGTGACTTACAACCAAGCATACCGCGAAGGAATGCCACAATCGGTTCAAGTAGATCACGTTCCACACTACAATTACAAAAACCCCGAATCGGCGATTAAAGAAACGATTGATGCTCTTGATGCTCTTATTGCAAAAAATGGAAATGTTTATTGTGGTTTAACAATTGAGCTTATCCAGGGTGAAGCGGGCTTTATCTTTGGAACAAAAGAATACTACAAAGCTATTTGTGAGTGGGCGAAGAAAAATGGAATCTATGTGTGGATTGATGAAGTTCAATCGTTCACACGTACTCACCAACTCTTTGCATTCCAGATGTTTGAACTTGATGAATATGTAGATGTTGTTACTATCGGAAAAGTTCTTCAAGCGGCCGGAACTTTCTACACTGAAGAATTAAATCCAAAACCAGGTCTAATCGCTGGTACTTTCAACGGATCAATTGCTTCTCTTAACGCTGGTAAAGCTACTGTTCGTTACCTCACAGAAGGAAACTTCTACGGTGAAAACGGACGCATTAATGAACTTGAAAAGAAATTCAAAGCAAAGTTCAAGACACTCGCAGAAGGATCATGCAAAGGCAAAATTCCTTACTACGGCGGTGTAGGAACAATGCTTTCGTTTGAAGTTGGCGATGGCTCGGCCGATGTCACAAATAAATTTATGAAAAAGCTTTTTGAGAATGGAATTATTTCATTTTCTGCTGGAAAGGAACCAACAAGAGTGCGCTTCCTTCTTCCATTACCACTTCTTGATGAACATATTGATCAAATCTTTTCAATCGTTGAAAAGACTGTTCTCGAGACAGTATAACAGGACGTTTTATGTATATTCTTCGCTCGGCAAACATTCATGATCTAGATGATCTATATGACTTGAGCCAATTAATGCTTTTTATTAATCTGCCACCAGATAAAGAAATCATTAAATCTAAAATTGAAAGCTCGCTTCGTTCGTTCACAAAACCATCGAAGCGCTTGTGGGAAAATTATTATCTTTTCGTTTTAGAAGATTTAAAAACGGATCGTATTGTTGGTGCATCCATGATTCATGCTCAGCATGGAACTGAGGATGAACCTCACTATTATTTTTCAGTTTCACAAGAAAACAAATTTTCAAAATCCTTGAACACGGGATTTATTCACGGGACCCTTAAACTTGGACTCGATACAAATGGCCCAACGGAGATCGGCGGACTAATTCTAGATCCGGAATTCAGAAAGAACAATCTGAAACTTGGAAAGCAATTATCGTTCGTTCGTTTTCTTTATATGGGAATGAATCCATCGCGCTTCAAAGAAACCATTCACTCAGAGCTTATGCCTCCATTTGATAATGAAGGACATGCTCCACTGTGGGAAGCAATCGGAAGACGTTTTTTGAATATGGAATATCACGAAGCCGATATTCTCTCTCGCAGTAACAAAGAATTTATTCTCAATCTTTTTCCGGCAGACACGATCTACATGACCCTTCTTCCTATCGATGCACGAAACGCAATCGGAAAAGTAGGCGAAGAGACGGCTCCAGTAAAAAGAATGCTTGAAAGCATTGGCTTCAAATACACAAATGAAGTTGATCCTTTTGATGGCGGTCCTCACTACCGGGCAAAATTAAAAGAAATCAAACCCGTTAAAGAAATGTTTGAGTGTGAAATTTTAATTCGCGATTCAATTATTAAGAGCGATATAAACCACATTCTTGCAAGTCTTCCAGTGGACGATGGAACATTTAAAGCGGCCTACATCAGCGGTAACTTAAATAAAGGCTCAACAAACAGATTTATTATTGATCCAGATGAAGCGAAAGCATTAGGTCTTTTCGAAGATTTTAAAACGTACGCAACATTTTTATAAAAAAGGAATTAACCATGGCTAAATTCAATATCCTTGGAAATTATTATAACAACGCTTTTCATATGCCAGCGACTACAGGCCCCCTTGCTGTTGAAAACATCATGAAAAGGTATTGTCCAGCAGACCTCTCACTTCTTCTCACTGAAACACCAGTTGATTACCGTGATGTCGACAGAGTTGTTGATTCAGCAATTACTGGCTTTAAAACCTGGAGAAAACTTTCTCAAGAAGAAAGAAATTCTTATTTAAAAAAGTATCAAGAACAAGTGAGCCTGAGAAAAGATGAGATCGCACTAGCGATTTCTTATGAAATGGGTAAACCACTTTGGGAAGCTAAAACAGAAGCTGCTTCTGTTGTTTCAAAAGTTGGAGTGACAATTGAAGATTCACTTCCGCGAATTAAATCGAAACAAATCGACAACATTCTTCCAAAAACAAACGGACATATTATCTTCAAGCCTATTGGTCCCTCTTTGATCATTGGGCCTTTTAATTTTCCTTGCCACCTGGCAAACGGACAGATTTTATCAGCACTCGTTGCTGGTAATTCTATTATCTTCAAACCATCTGAGAAAACTGCTTATTCAGCTCAGCTGATGATTGAATGTTTTCACGCTGCCGGTTTCCCTGCTGGTGTCATCAACCTCATTCAAGGGGATGGTGAAGTTGCGAGAAGACTTCTTAAAGAAAAGGCCATCAAAGGTGTTTTCTTCACTGGCTCTAAAGAAGTCGGTAAGAAAATTCTGGATATTACTCACCATGATTTATCAAAACTTGTTTCGCTCGAGTTAGGTGGAAAAAACACAACCATCCTTCACCACGATGCAAACTTGGATCATGCTCTCCAAGAGCTTATTAAAGCTTGTTTCTTAACAAGTGGTCAGCGCTGTACAAGTACATCAATCATTGCCATTCACCGAAGCATTCAGGATAAGTTCATTTCACAATTCCATGAACTCGCTAAAAAAATTATCATCGATCACCCAGTTGAACATTCACGCGAACCATTCATGGGTCCGCTAGTTGATCAAGGGGCCGTAGACTCATACCTACTTTTCATGGGTATGGCGAAACGTGAAGGCATGGAAGAAATCATGCGTGGAAAACAGCTTGAGAAAGCTAAAAAAGGTTATTACGTGACACCTTCAATTCACCTAGCAGAAAGATGGAACAACGACAGCATGTTCCTTCACAGTGAAATTTTTGGACCTAACGTAACATTCATTCCATATGATACTGAAGAAGAAGCTATTGCAATCGCAAACGCTACTGAATATGGTCTCGCTGCAGCTGTATTCACAAAAGATATAAACTTCTTTAAAACTTGTCTGGAAGAAATCGATTCTGGTCTCGTAAACTTCAACCGCTCTACTGTTGGTGCTTCGGCAAAATTACCATTCGGTGGTGTGAAGAATTCTGGAAATTATCATCCAGCCGCACTTACAACAATCGACTCATGCGTTTATCAAATGGCGTGTTTGGAAGTTTTGACGGATGAAGCGGAAGATATCAAATCAATCGTAGGTCTTGATCTCTAATATTGTTTCTTATTAACCAGAACTCCGGCCTCTGTACTTTGTGCAGTTTCGGAGTTCATGGATTTAATCTGCTCCACATCCACCGAAGAATTCTTCTGATAAAGATCGATAATTTCTTTTTGCTTCAAAACTTTTTGCGATTTTTTTAGTCGCGCCTTTTCAATCAGAATGAAAGTCGACATGTTTTCATCTTCCGAATGCTCGACTTTTTGAGCAATCTCTTCTTCCTCATAGTCTTCTACAACTTGTGAAGTTCTGATTGCCATTGTTGTTAATGATTGAAACTGAGAAGTGCTTGCTGGAGCTTTTAACAACGTCTCTGACACTTCTTCTTCTGCTGCCTCTACTGCTCGTATAGGCTTCTTTCCAAAAGGTAAAATCTTAGCAGCAGAATCACTCTCTTTTGCATTTTGCTTGGTATGAGCATCATGAATTTCATCAATCGATTCTGGCTTCGTAAAATCGCGATAAATATTTCTCTCCACTCTCTCTGTAACGAGATCCGTGAGTGATAAAAATTTTCCACCATTATGCTTGGTCGCGATGTCAGCAATCTCTTCCGGAGTGATGATCCGAAGAAGATTCATAATTAATAAGTTTTGAGAGGCCATGAAAGCTTATCGGCATTTCTTAATAAAACTTGAGTATTTAGGTCGACTGCGCAAAAAAAATGAGTTTTCAGGAACTTAAACCTTACCCCTAAGCTTTTTTTAAAAATTCTGTAGACATTTAATCCTTTAATTTTTATAACTTGGAGACTTCGAATTGATTTTCTTGTTGGGGAGTGGCGCAGTGGTAGCGCAGTAGACTGTTAATCTATTGGTCGTGGGTTCGAATCCCACCTTCCCAGCCATTTTTAAGCTTCATTCACCATCCCATTTCATCTCAAAAAAAATCCCATATAAAGATCTCCAG
>CBIHOP010000194.1:0-6396 GCA_966211385.1 uncultured Bacteriovorax sp. | reverse complement strand
GTTCCATTAGGCAGTAGCATTTTAAATTTTTTATGAATGGCCACCGAAACTGGGGCTCCAAACATCACGAGATATTTTATAGATGGAAGAGTGAGATTGTTGTTCAAACAGTAATCTGCTAAACGCTCCCAAATCGCCGGACTGCCTGCTACGAAAGTTGGCCTTTGATCAACAATGTTCTGATAAAGTTTTCGGGGATCGGCCTTGCCTGGTTTGCTCGGATCCATATCAGGAATACAAGAGGTCATTCCCATAGCAATGGTAAAAAGTGAAAAAAGAGGAAAACCCGGAAGATCAATATCGTTTTCTGTCAGTTTATACATTTCTTGCAGAAGTGAAGTTTGTTTATCGAAAATAGAATGCGTATAAACAACTCCCTTCGGCGTTCCTGTTCCACCAGAAGTAAAAAGAATGGCCGCAGTATCCGAGTCTTCAAACGTGCTGGGTGTAAACGCGAGTTTTTTTTCTTTTTTGAGAGCGTTTAGAGTTTTTGTTTTTCCCAGCGACCAGCGAGCATTGGTCACTTTGAATTTGATGCTCTTAAATGTTCCGGGGAAAAAACGACTGATGAGATGAACTTCTTTTTCTGCAATCAAGGCCACAGGCGAAGATTCTTTGATACATTTTAAAAGATTTTTCCTTCCCATTCCCGGATCGATAAATACTGGAATGACTCCTAATTTAAAAAGCGCGAACGTCATAGCAGGGAAGTCGAGTGAAGGACGCAAGAAAAGTAATGTCTTGTCGCCTTTTTTTAACCCCATATTCGTTAGACCGTTAGCAAATTTATTGGAGAGGATATCGAGCTCTTTAAAAGTTAATGAAGAGTAGTGATACTTTTTTTCTTTTGGTTCAAAATGCGGAAAGAGAACCGCTTTTTTTTCAGGGAATTTTTTTGCATTTTCCGTGAGACGATGAGCGATGTTCATTTCGATCCTTACTGTAACTTAATGAAGCGTTCAATTTCAGCAATGACTTCATTTTTTTTATCTTCAAGTAAGTAATGTCCGGCATCGGAATAAGTCACGACTTGAGCATGCGGGAAAAAGTCCATCCAGCGCTTCTGAAAATTCATAGTGAAACAAAAATCTTTCTCACCCCAGAGAAGAAGAGTCGGAACTTTTAGGGTTGGTAGTTTATCTTCAATGTTTGATAAAGTTTTATATGTTGGATGTTCAGGAGACATCGGGATATCGCGAACAAACTTTGCCGTCGCAATTCGTGTTTCAAAATTGTCATAAGGAAGTGTGAATCCCTTTTTTACAAGCGGAGAGAGTTTTTTTGTTACGGCCATTGTTGTTGCAGGACCAGCAAATCCATTGAACGTGCGAATAAACCATTCACCTACAGGATTTCTAAGAATGTTAATTCTCGTTGGGATTTCCATTGAACGGAAGGCCGCTGTGTTCATAATAATGAGTCTTTTAATCAGTTCTGGTCTTGCTGTCGCAACACCCATACCGATCGCGCCACCCCAATCATGCACGAGAAGTGTAATGTCTTTGAGTCCTAGTTTGTCAACTAAAGCGAGCGTGTTTTGAATATGGTTTTTAAGCGTGTACTCGTAATCTTGTGGTTTATCTGAAAGCCCACACCCCATATGATCGGGAACAATCACACGATGAGTTTTCGCAAAATGTTTAGCGACATTACGATAGAAAAAAGACCACGTTGGATTTCCATGCAACATGAGCATGACTTCACCTTGTCCTTCATCAACATAATGAAGTTTTTCTTTTCCTACTTGGTGATAGTGTGGAGTAAAAGGATATTCGTTTTTAAGTTCCTGAGGGATCATGACCATTTTACTCCTAACATAATTGAGCTGAGACCAGAACCAATTCCTAAAAGTGCGACATGGTCATCTTTTTTCAGAAGTCCATTTTCATCCGCCATCATCATGGTGACGGGGAGAGCGCTTGATCCTGTATTGCCTAAGAAGGGATATGTTTTAAATGTTTTTACAGATGTGAGTTCAAGAGATTCCAGAGAAAGTTTTTCGTGAGCTGATCCCACTTGATGGGTCATCACGAAATCAACGTCGGCGTTTGTCCAGCCAAGTTCGGCCCGACATTTTTGCCAGGTTGATTGTCCGAGTGCAATTCCATATTTCAGTAGTTCTTCGGAGTCTGTTTCCATGACGAGTGAATGGGTATTTCCATCTCCACGACAAAGGTGATTGGCCGAAGAATCGGTTTCAACAGCTCCACCTAAAAGTTGCGGTTTGTGGGGAGCGAGCGATTTGTGTGTGAGAACAATCGCCGTTGCCGCTGAACCAATCGTAAGATTTGCGATATATTTTTTAATATTTTTTCTGTCGATAGAAGGATTTGATAATAATTCATGAACGGTGCTTTCCAGCAGTGGTCCACCGTTTTCACCTGATACGATTAAAGCATTTTTGATCATGCCTGACTCAATCATTTGCGCCGCCACAACCATGGCATTAATCACTCCCAGACAGGCATTTGAAAGATCAAAGATCATCGCTGATCGAGAAAGACCTAAATTCGCATGCACAACTGAAGCTGTCGCTGGTTCCAAAAAATCGCGGCAGACAGAAGCGTGAATAAGCATTTCGACATCTTCTTTTTTAATTCCTGATTTCGCGAGTGCTTTTTTAGCTGCATTCGTTGAAAGATCAGAAGGTTTTGTCCCTGGTGTCCACATACGACGAGCTTGAATGCCCGTCATTAATTCCAGACGACCTTCCGGAAGTTTTAATTTTTCATAAAGAGGTGCAAGCCTTTTTTCGATTGCATCTGAAGTGACAATGGTATCAGATAAATCGTAGGCCATTGATTCAATGACTACGTTGTTAAATTTCATGATGAGCTTCCTTGCAGAACATGGAGATTGGCCATGGAAATACCTGAGAGCATACTTCCTACAATACCAAGAAATCCTTGATCGGTTCCGCAAATATAAAGACCGTTAATAGGAGTTGTTCCGTTGCGGCTTTTTTCAGTTGATCCGTAAACAGTTCCACCAGCGTGTTGAGTGTAACGCTTAATAGTTGTTGGGGTAAAAATATCCTTGAAGACAACATTGAAGTCAGAATTTAATCCGCAATCAATCAGCATTTTCTGTGCAGACATTGCCACTTTTTCTTTTTGTGCTTTATAAAGTTCTTTCTCAGGATGCTGTTTCAGTTCATTCCACAGGTCGAAGTTTGCAATGTTGGTCACACGCAAGACACCTTCTTCATAATCATCTTTATAATTTTCGTATTTAAAGTTATTGGGAAAACAAACGACCGCACTTTGATCATCAATAAGCGTCGATGGTTTCTGGTAGAGATATTCAGGGCGATTGTTGGCAAAGATAATCGTAGCATCAATGCCTAAGTCGCGAGGTTTTTTATCTGTGATGAGAATGCTTTCACAGAATGAGAGATTTCCAACGGCCGGTTTGTTTGTTGAATGCAAGTCTTCAACAACGCCGAAAGTTTCAGGAAGTCCCATGCTCGAGAGAATTTGAGAACACTCAATAATGTGTGAGTGATTAATTTCGACGCCGACAACTTTTCCATTGTTGGTGAGAATGCGAGTGACTTCGCTTTTATAGCGGACTTCACCGCCTACGTCTGAGAGCTTCTTGTGTAGCAAATCCAGAATCGTTCGCACGCCACCTTCGGGGCGAGCAAATCCTTCCAGGAAAATACTTTTAAACATGATAACGAACTGAGAAAAATCCATATCGTTTTCCCATGCGGAACCATAGATTAAAAGCGGACAAAAAATCATCTCAACTAGTTGAGGTGATTTGATAAAATGGCGAACAACAGTTTTTGCCATCACTGTTTCATTATTTAAGTTCACTTCATCGAAAGTTTTAACTTTTTCCAAAAGCCCCAAGAACCCGTCAATTTCCGCAGGGAATTGGCGGGTAATATTTTCTATTAGTTCTTCTATATTATTGCTGAACCTAAGTGTGTGCTCTGGAAATTTAATGAGTGAATAATTCTGCTCAGAAAGTTTGAAATCAGAGTAGGGAATGCGGAGTTGCTTTAACAATTTGTTAAAAGGTTTTCCTCTATCGCCGGGAGAAACATAATTCGTGAGGGCATGAAGGCCAACATCAAATTTACGTTTTCCACGAGCATAGTAAGAATTGAGGCCACCGCTGATTGTATGTTTTTCCAGGACAACAACCTTTTTGTCATACATGGAAAGCCGGATGCCGGCCGCAAGACCGGACATACCAGCACCTATAATCACACAATCAACTTTTTCAGTGGTCATAACGTTTTATTGATTAAATTTTGGAGCAAGGTATTCTACACAAGAGGCCATTGTCGCAAGTCTTGGGTAATCTTCTTGTGGAACTTCGATTTTGTGACGCTTTTTTAGTTCCATAACGATGTCTAAAAAGTCCATTGAATCGAGGTCTAGTTGTTCGCGTAGAGCAACTTCATCTTTGATTCCTGTAACGTCGTCATCAAGAGCGATGTCAGCGATAATGTCTAAAACTTTTGTACGTACTTCTGCGTTCGATAGCATGTCTTCCTCTCCTTATGAGTACTTTTTCAAAATAAGTGTCGAATTAATACCTAACATCCCAAATGAGTTGTTAAGAATGATGTTTACGTTGTGAGAAACTTTTTCGCCGTTGACGAGATTAGGAATCGCGCATTGTGGATCGAGTTTTTCAATTTTTTTACAAGGGTGAACATATCCATCTACAAATGAAGGAATGTTTCCTGCAAGTTCAAGCGCTCCGGCCGCTCCCATCGCATGTCCGATGAATCCCTTCGTCGCGTTTACATATGTTGTTTTACTATCACCAAAAAGACCTGCAACAGCTTGGCATTCCTGGATATCACCTTGAGTAGTTCCTGTTGCGTGCATATTAACGATGTCGACTTCATGTGGTTCAATGCCTGCTTTCTTCATCGCAAATTTCATGCACTCAATTTGTCTTTCAGTATTTGGCAAAACGAAATCAGACGCATCTGAATTCGAGTGATAGCCGATTATTTCTCCGTAAATTTTGGCATTTCTCTTTTTTGCATCTGAAAGTCTCTCCAGCACATAAACCGCTCCACCTTCAGAAACAACAATTCCGTTTCTATCAAGGTCGAGTGGGCGAGTAGCGAGTGCTGGATCTTCGTGATGTCCTAGAGCACCTTGAGCTTTAAAGGCCGCAAATATTCCAAATGTCTCTGTTGATTCTGAAATTCCACCTGCGAAAGCGACATCAACTTCATTTAATAAAAGCTGCTGCACACCTTGAATGATTCCTAAATTTCCAGCGGCACAAGCAGCACCAATTGTATAATGAGGGCCAGTGATGCCGAGAACAAGTGTCACTTCTCCAGCAGGATTGTTAGCAACTGTTCTTGGATTGTGGTGGTGAGACCAAAAGCTCACATCTTTATTGTGAACATTATAGAGGTCGTGAATTTCATTTTCTGTTTCTACGTTTCCGTGTTCAGTAATTCCGAAATAAACACCGACTCGATTTTTATCTACAGAATCAAAATCAATTCCTGAATCAATTAAGGCTTCTTTCGTGCAGAAAATAGAAATCGCTCCAGCGCGTGTTCCACGCTTACGCATTTTTTTTGGCTGGTGTTTAGCTTCATCAAACTCACATTTACCTGCGGCCACCACACCCATATGGCGGATTTCGGTGTGTTTAATTCCCGAACGACCATTTAAAAGTCCTTCACGCAATTCTGTGAGGCTATTTCCTAGAGGTGACGTAAGTCCAATACCAGTGATGACGATTCTTTCGCGTTCTGATTTCATATGTGTCCTTTAAAAAACTTATCTTTAATTCTTCCTGTAACATTCATTGTGATGTCACTAAGAGGTCCAGCTGTACTTGAGAGAAGATCAATCGCCTTCGGAATACGTTTCACGAGGGCCTCATATTGAGCGTCGTATGTTTCAACGGCCTTATTTTGAGCGATCGTAATGACAAAGTTCATGACTGATTCTGCGATCTCACATGTTGAGATGATTGATTGCATACGTCTTTTACGCTGAAGATTTTCGTCTCCAGATGATTTATCCAAAATTCTCTGTGCCATTCTTTTAAAATCGGCGACCATCTCTTCTTCACGTTTTCTAAATACGCTCGCCACAATAGCGAGTGAATCTTCGCGGGCAGAATGCAGTTTTGCTTTTGTATCGCGATTATCGCGATCATCACGTGATTCAACAGCACCAATCTGCGCGAGTGTTTTTAAGGAAAGGGAAACGGCACTTTGAGAGAGATTAAGAGTTGTTTCGATTTCCTCTGACGTCAGCGGTTTTTTGGCCATAACTAAGAGGCCATAGACAGACCCATCGATACGTTTAAAACCGATACGGTTAAAAAACATTTCGAAATGAGGCAGTTCAGATAAAAGTTCAGCTTCCACAACCATACGGCTTCCTTGCAATGCAA
>CBIHOP010000193.1:0-6439 GCA_966211385.1 uncultured Bacteriovorax sp. | reverse complement strand
TCTTGAACAGTTTGTCCGATTCTGATGCGATCAATTTTTTGCAGGTTAGGAAGGCCTTCGAGGAAAAGAATGCGTTTGATGATTTCATCAGCGTGTTTCATTTCATCAATTGAAGCTTTGTATTCAAGACGACCTAATTTTTCGAGTCCCCAGTTTTGCAACATGCGAGCATGAAGAAAGTACTGATTAATGGCCGTGAGTTCTTTAGTCAAAACAGAGTTGAGGGCGTCAATGATCGCCTGGCTACCTTTCATGGGTTTCTCCTGAAACTAGTGTGAAGTTGGGAATATTATGATTGTGATTTTTGGGATTTGGAATCTAAAACGCTTTGACCATCGAGAATTTTTTTAACTGCATCTACGACGCATGAACCACAATCGTCGCCGATACCGAGATTTTTCAGGATTTCTTTCTCATTACGGTTAGGCCCACTAGCTTGGTCTAGCAGCATCTTTTCCGTAATTCCTTTGCATATGCAGATGTACATGGTTTTGTTTCTTCCTTCTGTCTTAGTATAAGAGCAAAAGTATGGCAGTTCAAACAAAAATCTAAAATTTCAACAAAATGCCTAAGTTCATGTAATCACAGGTGTCAAATCCCAATACAGGGGCCGAAAATTTTTCACGGTGACCACTTTTGGCCGCCTCCAGACCTTAAAATGGGAAAAATTGAAAACTTTAAAAGGAAGCTTTTATGCAGATGCCAGCAAAGACTCTTCTCCTTGCCACTCTTATGACTCTCGCTTCGATGAGTCCTGCTTTTGCTCAAGGCCTAGATCCCTTCAAGATCCGTCACGTGTCTGAACACAAACTACTTCTTTTAAATAATGGTCTGGCGTCTTTAGAAGAAAGACTGCAAATGATGGAGAGAGCACAGAAGTCGATTGATATTGAATACTTTATTTATAGAACAGATAAATCAGCAAAACTTTTTACTGAAGTTCTTCTCAAAAAAGCTCGCCAAGGGGTGAAGGTGAGAATGCTTCTTGATTATTTCATGGTGAAAAGTGACCTTTCACCTTTCTATGCACATGAATTAGAAAAAGCAGGAGTCGAAGTTAAATACTTCAATACAACATCTTCCTTGAATGCTTTTTCAGGTCAGTACCGCAATCACCGTAAAGTTCTTATCGTTGATGGAGTAGAGGCCATTACGGGAGGAAGAAACATTGGTGACGAATATTTTGATCTAAGCCACGAATACAACTTCCTAGATCGCGATGTTCACCTTACGGGAGCAGCGGTAAATGATATGCAAATCACTTTTGATAAAGTGTTCTCTTCAGATAAAAGTGAACGCGTGGCCCGTGAAGAAAAACCAGATTTAAATGACGGCAAATATATGCGTGATAGCGGACAAGATGAGCATGCTTACCGTTATGATCTGCAAAGATGGGAAGAGAAAGTGGCCGCAGCTAAAAAATTTGTTAGTGGAACAGATGCCAAACAAACTGATCTCATTCGCTCAAAAGGATTGGAGATTTTAGATTCTGAATATAGAACATCATGTTCATCTCTTGTTTATCAATCTGAATATCCAGATGCCAACAAGGAAAATCGTAAAAACAATCGTATTCTAAAGCACGATCTTTTCGGGAGAATTGAAAACGCTAAGTCATCAGTGATTATTGACTCACCATACTTCATTGTTAATGATGAATTGAAGAAATCACTAGAAACAGCACTTTCTAAAAAAGTTCCAGTGACAGTATTAACGAACAGTTTGAATTCAACAGATGCAATCTACGTTTACACTGTGTTTGATACAATCATTAAAAAATGGATCCATAAAGGTCTTGAAACGCATATTTTCAAAGGGAATAAACCTAAAGATTATCAAGTTATTCCAGAAATGTCGGGTGAAGCTCGCTTCGGTGTTCACGCGAAGACATTTGTTTTCGATGACAAAGATGTTGTGATCGGAACATTTAACGTTGACCCACGCTCAGCAAACTTCAACGTTGAAATGACAATTACGTGTGAGAACAACAAAGACTTTGCAGCGAAAGTAAAAGAAGATATCCAATCGCGAATTAATGAAAGTCTTCACCTTGATTCAGATGAAGATGTTAATAAAGCAGAATTCTACCAGGTAGGATTCACGAAAAAAGTTCTTTATTACTTACTAAAAATACCTTCGAACCTTTTTGATTACCTTTTATAAGAATGGCGTAATGAGTTCTCGGGCAATATTTTTGCCCGAGAGTTCTTCTGCATGTTCGAAACCTGCTACCGGATTTATTTCAAGTATTCGATAAATACCCTGACTATCTTCCAGAATATCAATACCTGCATAATCAAGACCTGAGGATAGTGAAGCTTTAACGGCGACTTCCTCTAAGAGAAGGGGGCATTTTTTAAGGATCTTTGGAGTCGATCTCTTTGCGTTTCCTCTAAAATCATCTGCCGCTAATTTTTTTTCCATAACAACGAGTGCTCGGTCTTTTTGCATGAGCATTCGCCATTCTTTTTTGTGTTCGATGTAGGGTTGAATTATGAAACGTTGATCATTCATGGCATGAAAAGTTTCAAGCAGACTTAAAAGTGACGGGAGCCCTTGAAGTAAGTTGACGCCGATACCTTGGTTTCCGCGAACCATCTTCAAAATAAGACGATCATCTTTTTTAGTCCATTTGTTCAGTTGAACGAGAGAGTGTTCAGAAAGTGTCCCGCGGTAGAGGAGAGTTTCAATTGCAGGTAGTGAGTGCTTTTGCATAAAAAGCCACTGGTGATCTTTTGCTCGCAGATCTTTGATAGCAGCAACAGGATTACTGACCTGAAAGCCAGCTTGAGTGTGTGCCTCCGAGACGATGAGATCAAAATCGTCATAGTTCGTTCCAGTAGAGCGATGGAAATAGATGCCTTCTTTTGAAGTACTCTTCAAAAGGGGAAGAGCAAATTGATAGGGATTGATCCACTGGGACTTTAGCCCTAACCGAGCAGCTTCTTCCAGTAAACGTTTGCTAGTGAAAAGGTTTTGATTCCTACTAGCTACAATGAAGTCTTTTTTAATCATATTAGTCAGGCCGAAAAGAATTGAAATCGAAGATCAAACCTAGTTATAATATCGCCATTATGAAATTTCGTCATTTATTAATTCTATTTAGGTTCGCTTTCCTTTTACCCGCAGTTGCTCTAGCGCAAAACGGCCAAGGACAAGGACAAGAACCAATCGTCCAAAGCGCTGAACTGAAAACTTATTGCTCAAAGTTAGATAAAAGTTTTAAAAAATTCGGTTGGGAACAAAGCCAGTGCGAATCTTTTAAATGGGAACATTATCGTAATTCAGTTTTAGGTGATCCGCTCATGTGGACAACATTCGGTGACGTGAGTGATGAAGAAAAACCCAGCTTCAAAGAAAAAGATGTAACAGTTGTTATGTGTGGTGTTCACGGTGATGAAATCACACCTGTTAAATTCTGTTTCGATCTTATGTATTATCTTCGTGAAGCTTTCTCTGATCCAGAGAGAGTGAAAAAAGATTTTCATAATAAAGTGGTGCTTGTGGCCCCTTTGGTTAATCCAGATTCTTACTTCAAGAAAAAACCTACACGCGTGAACGCTCGTGGAGTAGACGTTAACCGCAATTTTCCGACTAAGGACTGGCAACTTGAAGCACGCCAGATCTGGATGTCGAAATTTAGAAAAGACAAACGCAGAAATCCGGGAACAAAATCATTAAGTGAGCCTGAGACAGTTTTCCAGGTAAACCTCATCAAGCGTTTTAATCCCGATAAAATTGTCTCTGTTCACTCGCCACTCACATTGCTTGATTATGATGGCCCAAGCATGGCCGCAACTAATGGGTTGGATGGCAACAAGGCCCAAGAGCTTTTGATTCAAATGTCTAAAGATGCTTCTGGATACAAAATTAAAGACTATCCGTTTTTTCCAGGATCACTAGGTAACTGGGCCGGACAGGAAAGAAACATTCCGACTTTTACATTAGAGCTGCCGTCATCGGACCCAAGCAAAAATGATGAATATTGGAAACTGTTTAAGTCGGCCATGCACAATGCGATAGTTCACAACATTCGCCAGAATATCGCTCGCGCAAACGAGATTGATGACAATCCAGCTAATGCCATTCCAGCAATTCCTGCAACTTCGCCAAATTAATCTCTTCTGAATAAAAAAGTGCAAATGAAAATGGGCAAAAACTCAAGTTTTTGCCTGTTTTGATCGATAGGACTCTCAAGTGTTGTTGTTTTCAATGCTCTATTAACGAGGGAGTCACGCATGTTAGCGAGCTTTTCAGAGTTCAAATTCTATCAGTCCTTTCGTATTCCCGTTGAAGAGGCGGATGACCTAAGATTTCTGGTTCAAATGTCACGCGATCGCGGACCTGAATTTTATATTGATGATGCTAAATTAATTGATATCAGCTTAACTGGTTTGGGATTTGCGACTAATGAGCGAATTTCAGTCGGGCAGGAAATTTCAATTTCACTTCAATATAAAAAACATCACCTCGATTTAACGGGAAAAGTTGTTCGTGCGTTTTCACAAACATTAGATGATCAAAAAATCATTTATGGTGTGGAGATTGAAGAAGAGAAGGGAATAACAAAGTTTCTTGAACATTACATTATGGGTTTTTCAAGCGAGAGATTAAAAGATTGTCTCGTTGATGCCGCTATTAAAGAACGTTATACAAAAGCAACAGACGGATTCGAAATTTTTTCACTTCTTCTTTCGCTCTTCAAAGACATCACTCACTTTGGGGATAAAGAAGGATTTATCGAATCGATGCTTGAAGAAGTTATCCGTATTTTGAATGCTCAAAGAGCATCATTGTTCCTCATCAATCCTGAAACTAATGAACTTGAAGCCGTTTGTGCGCTTGGAGTTCGTAAAGAGCAACTAAAATTCGATTACCGTGTGGGTATCGCAGGTTCAGTTTTTACAACAGGTGTTGCTCTCAACATCGATACTGTTCATGATAGTACACGTTTTAATGAGGCCTTCGATAAAAAGTTAGGTTTCGAAACGAAGTCGATTATCTGTCATCCAATTCATAACCGTGAAGATAAAATCATCGGTGTAATTGAAGTTCTGAACAAACGTAATGAAGATAGATTTACTATTGAAGATGAAAAGACGATGAAAGTTCTCTCGCTTATCTTTTCTTCAGTGTTCTATAACTTCACACCAATGTCGGATAAATCGCTTATCAGACGTTTTTCAAATCCATTTGATAGAAAGAACGCACTAATTGGTAAAGTGCCTCACGTGGCTTCTTTAAGAAGTACCATCGTTAAACTTAAAGATATCGAAGCCCCTGTGCTCATCCATGGTGAGCGTGGTGTAGGGAAGTCTCTTTATGCAAAAATCCTTCACGTTGAAGGTCAGCGTGGTTTGAAATCGTTTGAAATCATCCATTGTGCAGATAAAGATCAAGATGCAGTTGGTGTTCAACTTTTTGGACCAGATGAAAAAGAATGTAAGCTGATTAGCTGCCAGGGTGGAACAGTTCAATTGCATGAGATCTGGGCCCTTTCACTTAAGAACCAAAAGAAACTGATGCAAGTTTTTAGAGACCGTCACATTCCTGATACTAAGTTCAGTATGGATGTGCGTATTGTTGCAACGACAACACGAGATTTAGGTGTTCTTGTAGCAAGCGGAGATTTCGACCGTGAGCTTTACGAATGCATTTCAAAAGCAACTGTCTTTATCGAGCCTCTTCGTCGTCGCGCAGATGACGTCGATCTTCTCGTTGATTATTTCTTGAAAGCAGAATGTAAAAAACAAGGTCTACTCCTTAAGTCATTTGCTCCAAAGCTTATGGACAAACTTAAAAAGTATGACTGGCCAGGTAACATCAAAGAACTTCGCCTTTGTGTTGAGCGCGCGGTTCTTTACAACCCAAAGGCGCATGTTATAACTGACATCGAGATTGAAGACTCAGCTTCTCCGCTAGTTGATCTCTCAGAAAAGAAAAGAATGTTTGGCGATTTACCATTTGTGAGCGATCATAACATCTCTTTAAAAGATCGTATGTCACTTGTAGAGAGAGAAATGATCCACTCTGAAATCAGAAGATGTAACGGTAATAAGTCCAAAGCTGCTAAGGCCATGGGTATTTCTCGTGAAGCTCTCCGCAAGAAATTGCTGATGAGTACAGAGATTTTAAAATCTCTCAATCTGTCTGAGGAAGAGCGCGTGAAATTCCTGAAAGAGGATGATGAATTCTCAAGTGCTGCTTAAGGGAGAATAGGAATTGGGGTCACTGAGCGCTTTTTTCGCCCATCTTAATGTCAAGGATGTGATCGACATTCTTGTCGTCTCCATCTTGATTTATCAATTGTTGTTAATCGTAAGAGGAACCAAGGCCGCACAAATGATTGTGGGTCTTGGTGCTCTTTTTGGTCTTTTCTGGTTAGGGATCACGTTTAAACTTTATTCTTTAAACTGGGTCCTCGCACACTTCTTCGATT
>CBIHOP010000192.1:0-6440 GCA_966211385.1 uncultured Bacteriovorax sp. | reverse complement strand
AGTCAGGCACATTACACGTCGATCTGATGAGAAATGAAATTTCAGAAGCATTGGGATCAATGACCGGACCAGAATACGTAAGTTTGGATCAATACGAAAAACGTGACCATCTCATGCTCGAACATAAGCACTTTTATCAATCGATCATTGAAGGTAAACCGCCAATTATTTCATTGGAAGATGGACTCCTTGCTGTTCGTTTAATTGATGCTGTTCTCATTTCAGTTGAAATCGGAAAAGAGGTTCCTCTTTAATGAGCAAATTTTCATGTCTCATTATTGCTGGTGAAAAATCAGGTGAAGAACACGCTCTCAGTTTTTTTTCTGAGTTAAAAAATAAATCACCCGACACAAATTTTTTTGGCGTCGGTGGTGATGAACTCAAGCGCGAAGGCCTGGAACTTCTTTATCACCTCAATGATTTCTCATCATGGGGATACAGCGAAGTCATCGCTAAAATTCCTTTCTATAAAAAAGCAATGGACCACATCGTTGAAGAAGTTCAACGGAGAAATTGTAAAACCGCCATCCTTGTTGATTTTCAATCATTCAATTTGAAACTCGCCGGTAAGTTGAAAGAGCTCGGCGTGAATGTTCTTTATTACGTGGCCCCTCAAGCGTGGGCCTGGAAAGAATATCGTGTAAAAAAACTCGCGGCTTCAGTGCACACACTTTTCACCATCATTCCTTTTGAAAAAAAATGGTTTCATGATCGAGGTGTTCATTCCGTTATGGGAGTGAATCATCCGCTGTGGACTACTTATAAAAAAGAGCTCGAAGCTTTTCAAAAAGCACCCGGCTTCCGGAAGAAGCCTACAATTACTTTGCTTCCAGGTTCACGAAAATTTGAAGTTGAAAAGTTGCTTCCTGTATTCATAGAATCATTAAAAAAATTGAAAGAATCTTTTCCATTTCGCGTGGCCATCGTTAAATCAAGTTCGGTTCCCGAAGCTCTCTACGAACCGTATCAAGAGTACTTTGATCAGGTCTATACGAATGAAAATCTGGTTGATGCATTGAAGGTGAGTGACTTCGCCATTGCCGCAAGTGGAACTGTGACTTTGACTTGCGCCTTGTTCGAAGTGCCGACAGTTGTTTGTTATAAAGCTTCACTCTTAAATCAATTTATCTATGAACATCTTGTGAGTTATCGCGGACACATTAGTCTTGCGAATATCATACAGAATCGCACGGTTTTTCCTGAGCTACTGCAAGACCAAGTTGATGCCTATAATATCGTATTGTATTTAAAGAATTGGTATTATAATGAAGGGGATTACTCAGAGCTAAGAGAGCAGCTAAAACAGACCAAAGTTTTAGTTCAGGGTGAAACCCGAGACGTTCCTCAAATTATGGCGGAAGTACTAAAAAATTCATATGAAGAAAAAAGGCATCCCATTACTTAAAAGAATCTTTTTGTCGCCACTCTCGTGGATTTGGGAAGCCATCTATTTTATCCGCCGAACTTGCTATGACTATGGAATGTTCAAACAACGTTCGTTTCAAGTGCCGATCATTTCAATTGGAAATTTAACTTTTGGTGGAACAGGAAAAACTCCTTTTACACTTTGGCTCGCTCAATACCTGCACACAAAAAATAAACGTGTCATGGTTCTCAT
Source organism: uncultured Bacteriovorax sp. (assembly GCA_966211385.1). Lineage (GTDB taxonomy): Bacteria > Bdellovibrionota > Bacteriovoracia > Bacteriovoracales > Bacteriovoracaceae > Bacteriovorax. The sequence continues at coordinate 4,822 of CBIHOP010000192.1, read as the reverse complement.
GCGTGGATATAAAGGCAAGTTAGAAAACTCATCAGGACTCATCGTCTCTGGAAAAAAAATTAATCCTGACCCTGAAGATTATGGCGATGAAGCTCTCATCTTTGCCAGGCGCTTGGAAGATGCTTCAATTGTTGTAGGAAAGAATCGCAGCGAGAACCTCGCTTTCTATTTTTCAAAAGCACAGCCTGATGCGGTTTTGTTGGAAGACGGCCATCAGCACATCAAGATCAAACGCAAACTCAATATTGTTCTCTTCGACGCTCTTATGCCGATGGAAAAATATCAGGTAGCTCCGTTGGGTTATATGCGCGAAGGTTTTCAAGCATTGAAAGACGCTGATCTCATCGTTCTAGGAAAAGCTGACATCGCAGGCCCTCAAAGAGTTTGTGAACTTAAAACTTTTCTCACTCCGCATTTACCGCTAGGAGTGGAGTTTGCTGAGGTGGGCTTTCGTCCAAATGGTTTTTACAACTCGAAGTACGAACTCGTGTACACAACTGAACAAATACGTGGAAAAAAAGTGATCTGTTTAGCAGGTGTTGCTAATCCAAGATCCTTTTATAAATTGCTGGAAGATTTAGGTGCAGAAATTATTGTGACAGAATCATTTCCTGATCATCATTTTTTCAAGCCAGAAGAAATCAATTCATTGCTTTCGTATGCAAAAAATGAAGATGCTCTTCTCATCACAACTGAAAAAGATATGGTGAGAATTAATAAAATCGTCGAAGACGCCATCATTTTATTTTTGGAAGTCGATCTTCATTTTTTAAATGGAGAAGAGAAGGCGAAAAAAGTTATCGACTCATGTTTTGAGAATATCTATTAGGACATATTATGAAAAAGGCCGCTAAACATTCATTCACGTCTCTTATTCTTTGTGTGTTGTTGCTTGTACCTTCGTGTTCAACAAACCACAAAAAGGAAAAAGAAGAAGTTATGAAATCGACTGAGTCAGCAGACTTGATCGAAACTTTTGATATCGAAAAAGAACAGGCAGAAGAATTTAAAGAAACGGCAACTGTTGAAATCAAAGCGAGTGAACCCGCTAAAACAGAAATCAAAATTACCGAGATAAAAGTTGAAGACGGTAAGCCTAAGGCCATTGAGAAAAAACCAGCGCCCGTAAAAAAAGCTGAAGAAAAAACGCCTGAAAAGAAAAATCCGGTTGCAGCAACTCCTGAAGCGACTCCCGTACCTGCGCAGACTCCTTACCCTGCTGATTATCCACCAGAGTACAAAGAATATGATCTTAAATCGAAATCGGTGTGGGAGAAATTCAAACCCGTATTCTATTCAGGTGAACAATCTGTTATGTCCATCTCATACCTTGGAGTAACGGCCGGATACATTACGATCACTTCAAAAGGTCTCGCTAAAATAAAAGATAAGACTGTCTATCATTATTTTGCTCGTTTTAAATCAAGCGATGCCTACCGCTACTTCTATTGGTTAGATGATTACATCGAAAGCTTTGTAGAGAAGGATACATTTCTTCCACTTAAATATCAGTTGATCCAACGTGAGAAAAAACAAAACGTCGATGATCTTCAGTTGTTTGATTTTGAAAAGATGATGACGTATCACTGGTTTAAAAAAGTGAAAGACGGTCAAACGAAAAACGAAAAGATCGAGAAGCCACTTCCACGTTATGCTCAAGATTCTTTTTCGGCCTTGCAATTTGTTCGTGGTCTTCCACTCGTCAAAGGCGATACGTATGAAGTACCAGTCGTGACTCGCGGAAAGATCTGGCTTCTTAAAATTTGGGTCGATGGAATTGAAACAACATCTGTGAACGGAAAAGATACGCGTGCCATTCGCATAAGAGCGGAAACATCGTTTCCAGGCGTTCTTAAAAAGAGTGGAGACATTATTTTCTGGTATGGACCGGATGCTGATCGCAAGCTTCTGAAGTTCCAGGCAAAAGTTAAAATTGGTTCTCTCTATGGAGAGTTAGTGGATTACAAACCGGGAATTCTCGTTAAGTAATAGGGATGTCCATTGACGAATAAATATGCTCGCAACATTCTTTATCTTCTTCCGACAATGAGTTGGAACACGAAAGAGCGTTTTGCTTTTCGTGACATTATTCTTGCGCGCAAACACGGATACAATATCTACATCTGCACGTATGAAGATTCATTTGCTGCCAAGATGGCCCGTAGTCTTGATGTTGAAGTCATTCCTTTCAAAGAGAACTTTTTAAACCGTTTCACGGATTATCATCGTCATTTCCCACTGGGCACAATCTTTAAAAAAGTTCACATTGATATCGTTCATTGTTATGACTTTAGACTTTTATTCTCGCTTTCAATTCAGCTAAAACGTCAAAATCTAACTGCTCTGGTGATGACTCAAGATCATGCGATCGATAAGCCACTTCAGCGCTTTTGGTATCGTCCGCTCATTTCCCGAATTGATTCACTCATTCTTGGTAACAAAAACTTGTTGCAAGATGCGCTTGGAAATTTAGGTCTTCCAATGAAGAAGATCGATTATTTCGGAATGGGATTGAAATACGAAGAAGCGGTTAACCCTAAAGAAATTGAAATTAACTTCGAGACCTACAAAGACTACTTTCTCGTAGGAACTTATATTTCTCCAGGTCTTGAAAACTACGACAACTTGATTCCGATTCTTTCAGCGCTTAGAGTTTTAAATGAAAAACAAACAGCAATCAGAAAGAGTAAGCTCGTTCTTATTTCTCCTGTAGAATTTCAAAGCATGCCTTTTCTTTCGGCCCTCATGAAAGACATTCAGGAGCAGGATTTAACGGAAGATGTTCTCTTCGTGACCACTCAAGATATTGTGGGAGTCATTACGAGACTTGATTTGTGGATCAGTAATGGTGATCACGAACTCGTCGAAGATTTCGCCATTAGTGCGATCATGCACGAAGTTCCTGCCATCATGGGACGTAATTTTTGTTCGAAAGATCTCGTTGAAGAATACGAAGGTGTAGGTGAAACCTACAAACTTTACGACGCTCGCGAATTGAGAGATAAATGGGAAAAAATGATTCTCGGTCGTGGTGTTTATAAAGAAAAAACTCGTCTCTACAAGTTTTTCATTGAACGCGAACACTCCCACAAAAGCTACAAAACTCACCTCATGAATCTTTATTCTCGCTCTGTTCAGCGCCGTGTGCGCCTGTTTAGAGAAGGATAATCTGTCTAAAGTTTAGACACCCCCTTCATTCCCACCTCCTCGAAATTCCTCGTTTTTAAAAAGGCAAAAGACTTGCAGATTCAGCGTAGAGGTTTTTATGAAAAAGCTATTCGCCATTGCACTTATGTTTTTCTCATTCACTTCATTTGCTGAAGAATCACTCGTTGATTTACTTACGAAACAGGTGATCGAACAGCGTGAAGAGGCCATAAAAATCAATGATGTCGTAAAAAACGGCGAGCATTTTCAAAAGATGCGCACGAAAGAAAAAATCACAGCACTAACAAATGATGAGCGACAAATGCTTCGTGAATCATGGTTTAAGATCCTCACTCATCATGCATCACTTCAAACAATCATTTCTGATATGGATAAAAAGCTGGTCGAAGAAAAAGACGCTTTTTTAAAAGAAGATTATTTTACGATCATGTATGCGGCCTATATGGCCCAATATAGAACGGGTATCGAATTTATCCGTGCGATGAGAACAGTTCCTACGGCGGATAAAGTTCTCAATGAAAAATTCGACGAACTAGGACTAGACCGTCAAACGTTCGCTGATTTTAAATTTGAATATCTAAATATCCAAAAATTTACTCAATATTCAGGTCATAAATTAGCATCACTCAGCCAGAAAAATGATAACTCACCATTGAACGCAAACATCGCTACTGATGAAGATTACATTGATCAATTCAATCGTTATAAGGGCACAATCTATACTTTAAAAAACGCTGGAAAAATTTCAGGACACATACTCTTCAAACTCTATTTCCCGATTCAAAAAGCGATTTCAGAGTGGATGGGAGACGAACGTGTTGCTCGCGGAAATGAATTCTTAATTAGTGATGAGCAAATTAAAACAATTCACAAAAAATTAAATCCAGGTGACGTTCTTATCGAAAGACGTGAGTGGTATTTATCGAATATCGGTCTTCCTGGTTTCTGGCCCCATGCTGCTCTTTACCTCGGCCGTCCTGAAGAAAGAAAAGAACTCAATGCTGATGCAGAAGTCATCGCATGGGTTAAATCTGAAGGGATCGAGAGCGGAAGTTTTGAAGAACTGCTTGAATCAAAATATCCAGCTGTGTACAAAGAAAGTTTAGGAGCAGACGAAACGGCTCACGACTATCGCGTGCTTGAAGCCATGTCTGAAGGAGTCGTGTTCACGAGTTTAGAGCACTCTGCAGACGCCGATTCTCTCGCAGCGATTCGCCCACGACTTGCTAATATCGATATCGCAAAAGGACTTCTGACGGCACTTAAATATAAAGGCCGCCCTTACGACTTCAATTTCGATTTCCGTACAGACGCAGAAGTCGTGTGCTCGGAACTTGTGTTCTACGCCTACCAACCGACGAAAGAGAAAAAAGGCATCGACTTCCCGGTCACCACGACGCTTGGACGACCGGTTGTTACCCCAAACAATATAATCAAGGACCTTGCTGAAACTCATGGAACTGGGAAGCAACAATTTGATCTTGTCGTTTTCCTTGATGGAAATGATAAAAAACGTGAAGCTGTTTTCTCTAATATGGAAAATTTGAAGACGACGTGGAATCGCCCGAAGTGGTTTATCTTTACTCAAAACAAAGATTCTAAAAATTAGCTGGGCATTTGATTGGTTCTAATTCAAATGCAGCACTCAACTCTT
>CBIHOP010000191.1:0-6573 GCA_966211385.1 uncultured Bacteriovorax sp. | reverse complement strand
ATGCAGTCTTGTCACACGGCCGTTGTGAATGGATATATTGTAGAAGGGCACGTTCCAGTTGCAAATATTAAAAAGAATATTTCAACCAAACCTAAGATTCGCGGAATCGCTGTTCCCGGAATGCCAATCGGTTCACCAGGAATGGAGCAAGGTGATTATAAAGAACCTTACAGTGTAATAAATTTTTAAAATCTCTCTTTCATGGTTGCGACACCAAATGTGTGATGGCACCATCTAAAGATGAAAATTTATACAGAAACAACTGGCAACGGATCAACAGCACTTCTTTTTGTTCACGGTTGGCAGGGCAATCACTCTTGGTGGAATGCTCAACGAGATTTTTTTTCAAAAGATTATCAAGTCGTCACGATGGATCTGCCTGGTCATGGTCAATCAGAACATTTAAATGAATATTCATCTGCTCTTTATGCCCAAGCAATCAAACAAGTCGCCGATGAGATTAAAGCAGACAACGTAATACTCATCGGCCATTCGATGTCTGGTGCTTATGTTCTTGAAGCTGGACCGCTGATCCCAAAAGTTAAAAAGATTATTTCGGTCGACATGCTCATTGACTTGGATCAAGTTTTTACTTTCGAGCAAGCAGAGCAATTTATGTTTCCGCCTTGTCGTCAAAATTATAAAGAAGCCGTAGAAACTTTTTTATCTAATGAACTGTTCTCACCACACTCACCGCCAGAAATAAAAAAACAAGTTCAACAAGCTCTGCTTTCAACTGATGTTGAACATGCTTTAAAAGTTCTGAGTCCACTTTATAAAATGGATCTGCAGCAGACTGCGAGTAAAGTGACTGTTCCGGTGAGAGCGATTAATGCTGATCTCTATCCAACAAACGCAGACAACAATCGTAAGTACATCAAGGATTTTAAATTCGAAGTGATCACTCAATGTGGACATTATCCAATGTTAGAGCGACCTCAAGAATTTAATGAGGCCTTAACGAAAATTCTCAAATAGCTGTCCCCCAACTTAGAGGTGCCAATCTCCACTTGCTTCTGGTTGGTAGAGGACTTCCAAAATTTTTAAAGTTTTTGTTTTTCCGTTCGGGAACATCCAATTGATCTCTTGTCCTACTCGAAGCCCTATAAGTGCTGACCCCATTGAGGCAAGAACAGAGATCTTTCCTTCCGCGAAATTTGCATCTGAAGGATAAACAATAGTGATGATCATTTCTTTGTTGTCTTGAACGTTCAAAAATTTAACTTTGGAGTTCATCGTCACTAAGTCAGCGGGTACATCATCATCAGAAATGACTTTGGCCCTTTCTAGTTCGATTTCTAAATTCTCAAAGTCAGATGACTTTTGAAAACTCAGAATGTGCTGGATGCGGAGTAAATCTTTTTCAGTAATAAGAATAGCTACTTCATTCATTTTTTTCTCCTTAACTTATTTGCGGAAATAATTCGTCATATGTTTTCACACGATTATCATCCGTGCGTTTATAAAGATGTTTGCGATTCAATTCATTAACATGGTTTAACCCCATGGCCCCAATCACATGAGCAAGAGCTGATAGTGTTTCATGGTGAAAATTTTTAACTCGCAATCTTTTTGTAGGAACATGAATACCAGCATAGAGATCAGGATTTTGAGTGGCGACACCGGCCGGACAGGTATTGTTGTTACAGCGAAGCGCTTGAATGCAGCCGAGTGCAAGCAACATTGATCGGGCCGCATAGGTAGCATCAGCACCTAGAGCAAGTAGTTTTACAATATCAAAGGCCGTCGTTATTTTTCCTGTCGCAATGATTTTGATTTCATCTTTTAATCCCGCTTTTTTTAAACAATCAACGATGAAGACAAGTGCATCGACTCCGGGCATCCCTATGTAGTTGCTAAATTCCAAAGGCGCCGCTCCTGTGCCGCCTTCTGCACCATCAACTACGATAAAATCTGGGTAACTTTGTCGTTCAACCATTGTCTTAACGAGTTCTTCGAATTCATGTAAATGTCCGAGACAAAGTTTTATCCCAATAGGTTTTCCTTTCGAATGAATCCGCAATAGGAAAATGAAATCAAGTAAACTGTTCGGATCCGAAAATGCGGAGTGAGAGGGAGGTGAGATTACATCATGACCAAGGGCCACGTTTCTAATCTTAGCAATCTCGGCCGTCACTTTTTTTCCTGAGAGAATTCCACCGTGACCAGGTTTAGCACCTTGTGAAAGTTTTATTTCAATCATTTTCACTTGTGGAAGAGCGGCATTGATTTTGAAGAGTTCTAAATCGAATGCGCCTGCTAAAGTTCTACAACCGAAATAACCGGTACCGATTTGCCAGATGAGATCACCACCAGAAGATAAATGATAAGAAGAAATTCCTCCTTCTCCTGTGTTGTGAGCGAAATTGCCGTCTTTTGCTCCACCGTTGAGGGCGAGAATGGCGTTCGGAGAAAGAGACCCAAAACTCATGGCGGAAATATTGAGAATGGAAAGTGAATAGGGTTGAGTACAAAATTTACTTCCAACTGTAACTCTTAAATTTTTTACATCAACATGTTTGGGATACATTGAATGTGTGATGAATTCATACCCTTTGGCATAAAGATCATGTTGAGTTCCGAATGGAACGGTATCCAGCACTTTTTTAGCTCGCTGATAAACGATTGAACGTTGTTCCCGACTGAATGGTTTACCATCAGTGTTGGACTCAATGAAATATTGATTGATCTCAGGGCGTATAGATTCGAAAAGATAACGAAGATGTCCGAGCACTGGAAAGTTGGATTTAATGGCATGTCTTTTTTGAAAGATATCTCTAAAACCAAGCAAGAAAAAAGGAGCGAGGAATGCAATTGAATATAGTCCTGCCGTCCACGTAAAGTAGAAAACAATATTTGAAAAAAGGGCCACCACAAATGTGATGTAAAAAAACTTTCTCATGATAGGTCCATGTGAAATGAAAATTAATGGGTAAAATTTAAAAAAATGAGAATGAGAACAATTTAAATTGTTCTAAGAGAGGGGGAAGGTGAGGACACCCAGGTAATGACGAGATGATTTGATCATATTGTTAGCATAACACGGAATCATCCTTTGGAGAACAGCTAAGCTTTTTTAAAGCTAAGCTGTTAACTTTTCACATAAAATTTCGCACTGAGAATTCTCAAATGACGATGATTCCATTAAAGTTATTGAATCAAAATTAACCCAAGGAAAGTCCTTTGAAAAATTTTCTGTCGCTGGCCGCTCTGGCCTCATTGTTATTGTTCTCAGCTTGTAGCAAATCCAAAAATGCCAGTGAACGAGTCATTAACCTAACGGCACCGAGTGACGTCAAAGGATTCGATCCGATGATGGCAAGTGATGTTGGTTCGGCAGCTCAGATTGCTAAAATTTATGAAGGTCTTTTGACTTATCATTGGTTCAAACTACCGTATGAACTCATTCCTAATCTTGCAGAAGAGATGCCTACTGTTTCTGCCGACGGTCTGACTTATACTTTTAAAATCAGAAAGGGTGTTCTCTTTCAAGACGATGCTTCTTTTCCCAATGGAAAAGGGCGTGAGCTTGTAGCAGAAGATTTTGTCTATTCTATTAAACGTCATGCTGATTCAAAAAATCAATCGACGGGATGGTGGTTGTATGACGGAAAAATTAAAGGTTTAAATGAATGGAGAACCAAATACGAAAAACTTCCTGAAGCGAATTATGACGAAGTTGTAGAAGGTATTCAAGCGCTCGATAAATATACTCTTCAATTCAAACTAGCGAAGGTTTTCCCGCAGTTTCTTTACGCACTAGCAATGCCTTTTTCATACGTCGTTCCACGTGAAGCTGTAACAAAATATGGAAAAGAATTTATTAACCATCCAGTTGGTACTGGACCTTATGTTCTTCCAGTTTTCGATCAAGGAAAACGTCTTGTCTTCACGAAGAATCCAACTTTCAGAGAAAAATTCTATCCGTCGGATGCTTCTCCCGAGTTCAAGCACATGCTGGCCGATGCAGGTAAAAAGCTTCCGCTCGTGGATAAAATCGTTGTTGACGTCATCGTTGAATCGCAGCCAGCTTGGCTTAAATTTAACAAAGGTGAAGTAGATTATCTGAGTATTCCAAAAGACAACTACAGTACAACAATTGTGAATAATCAACTTTCGAAAGAGATGACTGATAAAGGAGTCTCACTTTCGATTACTCCAGGTCTTGATGTCTACTTCTATGGTTTTAACTTTGATCATAAAATTTTTCAGAACATCAATTTAAGACGTGCCATGAGTTTAGCTTTTGACCAAAAACTCATGAATGAGCTTTTTTATAACAATACTGGTGTTCCAGCAGAATCAGTTGCTCCTCCAGGCGTAGCTGGAAATGATCCTGCATTCAAGAATCCATGGAAAGGCCCTAATCTTGAATTGGCCAAAAAACACCTGGCACTTGCAGGTTATCCTGAAGGAAAAGGACTTCCTGAAATAACTCTTGATACGTTCAGCTCGACAAGTGCTCGCCAGAAAGCGGAATTTTTCCAGAAACAAATGGAAAAAATCGGAATCAAAATTAAAGTTGTAGGAAACCTTTCTCCTGAACTTCAGGCAAAGATTAAAAAACGCTCGGTCATGATGATCGATTACGGTTGGATCGGCGACTATCCAGATACAGAAAACTTCTTACAAATTTTTTATGGACCGAACTCTTCTCCTGGTGCAAACAGCGCCAACTACAACAATCCTGAGTTCAATAAAATGTATGAAAACGTCGCTAAAATGCAGAATACTCCGGAGAGAACGGCTCTTTACGAAAAAGCCGTTCAGTATCTAACAAACGAAGTTGTTGTCATCTTCACGGTTCACACTCAGACGTACATGCTTAAGCAAAAATGGATTAAAAACTACCACGACAGTGATTTTATTTTCGACTTTCATCAATACTTAAACGTCGATTTGAAAGAAAAAGCAGAAACACTTAAAAAATTTAAATAGGATAAATATGAAGATAGTAGCTTTTGGGGCCAGCCCGAGTAAACATTCAATCAATACAAAACTCGCAACTTTTGTTGCGGGTCTATTTGAAAATGCAAATGTAACCATTCTTGATTTGAATGATTTTGAAATGCCGATTTTTTCAGTTGATAGAGAGTTTCCTCTTCCTGATCAAGCAACAAAATTTGCGGCACATATCGACGGTGCAGATTTAATTGTCATGTCATTATCAGAAAATAATGGCAATCACAGCGCTGCCTTTAAAAATCTTTACGATTGGGTTTCACGAATCCCTAACCGCAAAGTTTGGAATGGAAAAAAACTATTAGTTTTATCTACGTCTCCTGGAGGACGAGGTGGAAGCTCATCACTTGAGATAGGTTTAAAACGCTTTCCATTCGATGGAGCGGAAATCATAGGCTCAATGAGCCTTCCGAGTTTTAATCAGAATTTCAGTGAAACAGAAGGGATCAGCAATCCGGAATATTTAGCGAAAGTTAAAGAACTCGTGAAAAACGCTCAATGAAGTTCGATCACGCCCTAGACCATACTGAAGCCATTCAAAAAATCAGAGAGAAAGTGCGCTCCCATATTCACCTCGCCGAATATAAAAAAGCGCACAAGTACCTCACCAAAATTCATTCTCAGTTTCCCAATAGCTATTACATTGCCTCAATGCTTGCGACATTAGGAACGGAAGATTCATTTGTTTTAAGTGACAAGGAAATGAACCGTGACTTTGCTATTGCTGCAAAAAAATTAAGAAAGCTTCTGTATTCAGCAAGGGGAGCAAGTGAAGCACTTAAAAATCGAAACATCAACGAATACTATTGGTTCTCTCAGCAACATCACAAACAATATCTTTTCGGATTAAAAAATCTCAAACAAAAAATATATGGCGGATACTATTCTGCAGGAGTAGGGGCCGCTTTTCATGCCTATAAATTCGCTTTAAAAGGTAAGAAAAAACTCGCCATCAAATGGGCAAAAATAGCTGAGAAATGCTGGCGTAACTATTTTAAAAAAGTTTCTACAGACTATCACGATGCCTGGTACTGGTACGCTCTTTCTCTGGGAGTGCAGGGAAGGCTTGAAGAATCTGAAGAAGTACTCGCTCACTCAGCAAAACTCGGGAAGTTGAACGCTAAGAAAGATCCTGCTTTTATTAAGATGAGACGAATGATCCGAGAGTCTCAAGACTAGTATGTAAAAATTTCAATTTTCCCCATTGGAAGTTTAGCTATGAGAAAATCTCATTCTCATGAAAAAGCTATTGTTCATTTACACTTTGATTTTTTCAACTCTAGTGAGTGCGGAAGTCAGTTGCCCGAAAGTTGATCCTACGTATTTTTGTATCACACCAGAGATGGCACCCAACTCAGAAATTCAACAAACCGATTTTTATCTCATACCTGTAAAAATAATGTCGCTCTTTCAAAAAGAATTGAGTGCTCTGAAATTTTTGCTTGCGCTTGATGCTCGCTGGGAAAGTCCTTACTTTGGAGCTGGAGTCTCGCTTTATAATAATCAATTCTCGCTTATGATTCTGGGAGGAACGACACGGATTCAAGGCATGACAAAAGAAGCTTATGCGGCCCTTGTCTGTCATGAGTTAGGGCACATGATCGGCGGCGC
>CBIHOP010000190.1:0-6577 GCA_966211385.1 uncultured Bacteriovorax sp. | reverse complement strand
CGTCGAGTTCTTTTACCTCTGCTTTAGCAGCAAGTTCACGAAGGCTTGGAATGTGCTCGATGATAAATTTTGGAGTGTATTTTCCAGCACCAACCTGCACGCAAAGTTCGTCTTCATCAATAATGTGAAGTTCATCAAAAGCTTCGCGGAATTCATTATTCTTTTTAAGCGATTTGATTGATGTTCCAAAAACTTTGAAAGCTTTGTCGAGAATCTCGCGACCAAGTTCACGGTTTTCATCACGCTCAACTTTGAGCAGCCATTGTTTGATTTTCGAACGTGCCTTAGAGCTCTTTGCAATATTCAACCAGTCTTTCGACGGAGATTGTGTTTTTGATGTGAGAATTTCTACCGAGTCACCTGACTTTAATGTGTGACGAAGTGGAACGATTTTTCCATTGATCTTCGCACCCACGCAGTGATGCCCAACTTCAGTGTGAATTTCGTAAGCGAAATCGAGCGGAGTTGCACCGTAACGAAGTTCGCGAACATCTCCTTTCGGAGTAAAAACGAAAACTCCATCAAGCTCCAGATCGTTTTTAATAACGTCGAGGAACTCGCGAGAGTTGTCTGTATTTTTGTTATATTCCAGAAGCTCCTGAACCCAATCAAGTTTCGGCGCTGTTTTACCAGCTAGACCTTCTTTATATTTCCAGTGAGCGGCAACCCCAGCTTCCGCAACTTCATCCATCTCCGTCGTACGAATTTGCATTTCAATTCGTTCCGCACGCGGACCCATTACAGTCGTGTGAAGCGACTGGTAGTTGTTTACTTTTGGAATAGCGATGTAATCTTTAAAACGTCCCGGGATCGGCGTAAACGACGAGTGAATAATCCCCAAGGCCTTGTAACATTCAGTGATGTTCGAAACGATAATTCGGAAGGCGAGCAAGTCTTGAACTTGTTCGAAATCAACTCCACGTGAAGTCATTTTCTTATAGATCGAGTAAAAATGTTTCGGTCTTCCTTTTACTTCTGCATGCAGCGAGTACTCGAGAAGTTTTTCTTTAATCGTCGTGATCACTTCACGAATGTAAGCATCACGCTCCGATTTTTTCATCGAAACTTTTTCAGCTAAACGATAGTAAATTTCTGGCTTTAAAAAGCGCAGACACAAATCTTCGAGTTCCGACTTAACTGAGTTAATACCGAGACGAGAAGCAAGCGGCACATAGATATCTAATGTTTCTTGCGCTATCTTTTTTTGTTTTTCATCTGAGACATATTGAAGCGTACGCATGTTGTGCATGCGATCTGCAAGCTTAACGATGATGACTCGAAGATCTTTCGCCATCGCCACAACCATCTTACGGAAGTTTTCGATTTGCGATTCTTCTTTTGTTTTAAATTTGATTTTAGAAATCTTAGTCAGACCAACAACGAGATCAGCAACACCACTATTAAATTCACGCTCAATCTCAGCTGGGCTCACGTTACAATCTTCAACAACATCGTGAAGAAGACCGGCCATGATTGTATCGAGATCCATATGCAGCTTAATGAGAGTCGCTGCTACGTTCATTGGGTGAATGATGTACTCTTCGCCTGAGGAACGTTTTTGACCTGTGTGTGCTTTTTCTGCAAACAGATAAGCTTTACGAAGCATTGTGAAGTCAGCGTCTGGATAGTACGCTTCTACTCTTCTTACAAGATCTTCAATGGTCAAATCCCTTTCATGGGAAAAATCTAGATTTTGGTACATGTCCCACTACTTTTGCAAAATGCTTGCGGTGATTTCTAATAGCTTGCTGTATGCGTTTTCAATGTCGTCATTGTAAACGAGAAAGTCATAATCATTTTTTCTCAGAAGTTCATTCTTCGCATTCATCAGACGAAGATTGATAATTCCAGTTGTTTCAGTTCCACGGTGGCGAAGACGTTTCTCAAGTTCTTCAACTGAAGGTGGTGAGATGAAAATAACTTTAGCGAGATCGCCGAAATATTTTTTCATCGAGTCTGTTCCTTGAACATCAAGATCAAAGAGCAGATGTTTTCCTTCAGCCAAACACTGTTCAACAAATTTTTTGCTCGTACCGTAGAAATTGCCGTGGACTTCCGCCCACTCTAAAAATTCATCACGCTCACGCATGCTGAAAAATTCTTCTTTGCTGATGAAAAAATAACTTTGACCGTGAACTTCACCCGCGCGCATAGGACGTGTGGTAAAAGAAACCGATTCAACCAATGATGGTTGATCGACCTTTAGTCGTTTGATCATTGTCGATTTGCCCGTTCCCGAAGGAGCGACAATCACGATCAATTTTCCTTTGGAAGCTTCTCTATTCAATGTTAAGCCCTTGCTCCCTAATCTTTTCAAGCTGCAGTTTCATCTGAACAACTGCATCTGAAATATCCTTCATAGTTGACTTCGACCCTATAGTATTTGTCTCACGTCCAAGCTCTTGAACGAGGAAATCTATTTGTCTGCCAACCTCATTAGTTGATTTTAGAAGATTTTGAAATTTTTCCAAGTGGGAATGAATGCGATTAATCTCTTCGTGGATATCCATTTTTTCCAAATAAAAAACCACTTCCTGAAGCAAGCGACTTTGCTCGACATTGATCAGGGATTTATATTCATCCACTCTCTTCTTTAATTTCTCTTCTACGTTATTTTTAAAGTGTTCGGTATTTGCTTCGACAGTCTTGAATTGCGTGCGATAAATATCGAGATGTTTTTCGAGAACCTTGATTAATTTGCCGCCTTCGTTGATACGCGATTTTTGCAATTCTTCCAAAGCGCCTTTGAAGGCCTTCGTGACCATCGATGCAAGTTCTGCTTGATTAGTCTCATCTTGCTCGATCAAAAACTCTGAACGCAGAAGATCTGTCATGGAAAGAGTTGGTGTTACACCTTTTCCTTTCACCATGCCCTGAACTTTATCGATGAACTGAGAAATTTTCTTTTCATCGAGATCATCAAATTTATTTTTGTTCTCACCACGTTTCACGTTTACATAAACATCAAAACTTCCGCGCGAGAAAAGATCGCTCAATTCTTTCTTCAATTCGATTTCCATTGAATTGAGAGTTGAAGGCATCTTGAATCTGATGTCTTTGAAACGATTGTTCACACTTTTAATTTCGACGGACACGACGAAATTTTCAGATTGCTGAGCAGATTGACCGAAGCCGGTCATTGATTGTGCTGTCATAGTCCCTCGGGGCTTTAGTGGTGAAGTTTGCCGAGGATACGACTTTTTGATTTAGAGATCAAGGGCCCAACCTTGAACCTTTCCGCCTTCAAAATAGACTTGCTTTAAGCTTCCGTCCTCTCTGAAAGACCAACGTTCATTTTGGTTTGATGGGTTGCCGGCGATCTCAACTTTGGCCGGTTTTCCCCAGGCTTCCATAACTTCAGATTTATCCATTCCCAGGAAAAGTTCGCTGGCGTGGACTGAGCGTTTCGCCACAATGTTACTTCGCAATTCCATTTCTTCGCGGTAGTCAGCCTTCAACGTTTTGATGTAAGAATCGCGCTCATAAGAATCGAGGCTCAAATAATAAAGTTTATCGGAGTCCGTCAGTAAATAACGTTGATTGGCCGTGTATTCTGCGCGTTCGTATTCTGATAAATCACCTTCTTTTTCGGCCAATTCCTCTCTTAAAGAAGCAGATTCACGAGTAAGCGTGCTCGAACGTTTGCTCGCCGGAGTTCTGGCCATCATTTCTTCGCGACTAATATGGCGTTCACCGTCATCTCCGCCGACAATGGGAAAATCCTTACCTGGAGAATAAAAAGGATCACTTTCCCTTTCCATCTGTTCCATAAAAGTGCGGTCAGGGAGCATCAGTGCACATCCACTCGTCAGGGTCACGATGCTGATACATAAACTTAATTTTAATAGACAAACTTTCATAAAATTCTCCTCAAATGTCCTTCCCGCTCTTCGTCACAAAGACGCCGGCCTAAAAGTTTCGGGGAGGGCCTTCAGGAATATGGCAAAAAATGCTTCGTTGAGTAAATGGCTCAGGATTCATTAATAAAAATGCTTTGATTGCCGATAGGCATTTGAAGGAGACGACTAAATTGAACTTTTTACTGAAAATTGAAGAGGCCCTGGATAAACTCATTCTTTCCCTCGTTGGAAAGTTTAAGGCCCTTACACCATCGTTCGTCTTCGCTCTTTATCATTGGCTCCTCGATTTACCATCACTGATAAAAAAACAATTCAAAACACTTCAACCAAAACTGCGCGTGAAGTGGCTCAAGTTCATTGGTTACACTGAACATTACACAAACATGGTGCGCGGACATTTTGTCGGCACACTCATTTACCTGCGCTCTGATGAATTTAAAAAGAAAAATAAATGGGAGATGGTTTTCGGACCACTTCGCAAATTTAAAACCGATCCTATCAAAGCATTTAGTGTCACTCTCGCATTGACGTTTTTCGTTGGCTGCGGTGTTTTGATCTTCCAAAATACAGCGAAAATTGTTGCCGGAACAAAATCACTAAGAGCTCCTGCTTCTGCACGCGAAACTGAAGAACCCCTTCTCGAACTTAGAAAAATAAAATACACAACCAAACTTCCTGCCGGCCAAGAAGTGGACGTTCTGCTCAATGTAGAAATTCTTGCTAAGTCTCATGAAGATCTCGATTTGATGATTAAAGGTGAAGAGCAGATTTTAGAACACATTACTGCGTTTCCCATTAAAGTTGATGAGCTTCCCCTTCGCCCGGAAAATAAAAAAGAAATCGAAGAAAAAATGTTAGCGTCACTCGCGCATGAACTGCATGTAAAAGGATTGAAGTCCCTGCACATTAAACAAGTGCTCGATGGACGTCCGAAATATTTCATGCAGACAGAAAAGTTGTTGAGCTTCACTGATACGAATTTGCAACTCTTCCTTGAAGATACCCGTCGCAATCGTCAGGTATGGATTGATTTTACAGCACTGGCCTCCAATCGATTCGTCATCATGTACTTAAAAGAACATTTAGTGCAGGTCAAAGATCATTTGAATGTAAACGTGGAACCTGTCATCCCTCGCCTTCCCATTGAAGACGAAGGACGCCAGATCATAAAAGATAAAATCAAATTGGAACTCAATGAGTTTCTCAAAAAAGAAGGCGTCGAAGGTAAAGTCCTAGAGATCTACATCGACTACCTCATCGTTTCTTAGATCCCCTTTCGAGTCCCCTTTCAATTCGAGTTGTTTGCGATTGAGATAGACCTTGAGAGTGTTGGGGCTCACCTCTAAAATTTTAGCTGTTCGGCAGGTATTTTTATCGAACTTCACCCAGACGTTGTAACAGTAATCGGTTTTCATTTTTTCCAAAGGAATGAGATCGCTTCCTCTTAAATGTTGAACTTCACCAACATCGGACAGTAACTCTTTGTCCGTTTCATCAAGAATAATTTTTTTCCCACCTGAATAGATTTTTTTCTTCATAAGATGTGAATGAAACTGCCGAATGTTACCAGGCCATTTACATTGGCCATAGAACTCAAACAACTCCTGATCAAAGACGACGGCCTGAGTTTGTTCAAACGATCTCATAAGATCTTTTATCAAATCTGGTTGATCACGAAGTGCCGGAAGTGTGTATGTGCAGCCAGAGTGTAAACGATAGAAAAAGTCTTTTCTCATTCTTCCTTCAGTTACCAAATTTTTAAGCTTTGATCCGGATGCAAAAATTAATCGCACATCAACTTTTACAGAGTGCTCACCTCCCACAGCGCGCACTTGATAATCATCGAGGAAGAGGAGAAGTTTTGTTTGAAGATCCAATGTTAGTGAATCTACTTCATCGAGAAATAATGTTCCCTTGTGAGCTTCAACAATCGCACCTCTTTTAGGATTGAGCGCGCCTGTAAAAGCGCCCTTAACGTGACCAAAAATTTCTGATTCAACTAAACTCGGAGCAAACGCCGAAAGATTGATATGTACAAATTTTCCGGCCCTTCCACTTTCCTCATGAATCTTTTTAGCAAGAGTCGTTTTACCGCTTCCCGTTTCTCCTTCCAGCATAATAGGCATTGTGCTCTTCATAACGTCTTCGTTGATTTTCGTATTGTCAGGAACAAGAGTTAATAGAGATTTCGGTTTCAGGAAATGAATGCGATTGTAACCGATATCGACTACATCACCTCGTTCGAGAAAAGCTTCGAAACATAACATGCCATTAAGTTTAAAAGGCATGGCACCCAAACTGCGGATCAGATAACGTGAATTTTCATTATGTCCTTTGCTATTTTCTGCAACCAGAATGATTTCAAAATGCCAGCCGACATTTCTCGCATGCGGAAGAACTAGTTTTGAATTTAATTGATCGAACTCAAAGTGAGCGCCATTCGTAATTTCATAGCGAGTGCGATTGAGTTTGAATTGCTTTTTTCGGTCTTGAAATACATCCAGCAACCATTCATCATTTTCGCGAACGCCACGCAATCCTACATCCATTGCGTACTCATTATTTAGGATTCTTTCTGTCTGCATCTCTTTCTCCTTTGGTTAAGTGTGGAGAAATGGGCTTCAATCTGAATGCCTTCCCTAGTTACTAGGCATAATGTGAGAATTCGGTTAGAATGGGCCAATTGATTTAAACCTAGGTCCAACTTATGAGCTACC
>CBIHOP010000189.1:0-6638 GCA_966211385.1 uncultured Bacteriovorax sp. | reverse complement strand
GATTTCTGAAATCGGTAACAAAACAAAAATGATTAACGATATCGTTTTTCAGACAAAACTTCTCTCATTCAACGCATCGGTCGAAGCGGCCCGTGCTGGCGAAAACGGAAAAGGTTTTGCGGTAGTTGCTGAAGAGGTTGGAAATCTAGCGACCTCATCAGGGAACTCAGCAAAAGAGATCGGTGAGCTTCTGGCAGAAAGTATTGAACGAGTTGAATCGATCGTAAAAGAAACGGCTTCAAAAATTGAGACAGTTTCTCACTTGGGACGCGAGAGAGTGCGAACAGGTCAGGAAACGGCCGTTAAATGCTCTGAAGTCTTTGACGAAATCGTAAAAAGCTTTAATCAAGTGGCGAGTATGGTTTCAGAAATTTCGATGGCGTCTAACGAGCAAAATCAGGGCATGAGCGGCATCAATGAGGCCATGGCGCGTTTGAACGTGGGAACGGATAAAAGCACGCAGATCGCCTCTGAATCGTCTCAGGCAGCGAATAAACTGGAAAACCAGGCAAAAACCCTCGAAGAAGTGGTGCAAAACATTCAACAAGTGATTCACGGAACCTAAGCTCTCATGATACGATGACCCCAAATTCAGGGGAGTATCTATGCTTATGCTTTTGGGCGCACTTATTGGTGTGAATCTCGCTCTTACAATTTATTTAATTTTAAAATCAGAAAAACAAACTGACTTTAGTTTTTTGAAAGAAGACTTTCGTCCGCTCAACGATAAATTGGTGCAGATTGAAACTATCATCAATCAGCGCTTTGAAGGTCAAAAAGATATTATGAAACTGCAGGTTTCAGAAATCATCGAAGACAAATTCAAAAAAATCATTACGGAACAAAATCGAACATCGCAGGACCTCATCGAAAAATTTGGACATTTTCAACATGCTCTTACGCAACAATTAGGAGCGATGAATGAAAAGACATCCAAAGATTTTGTTTCAATGAAAGAGACAATCAGCCGTGATCTTGTGACGATGAAGACAAAAATGTCAGAAGACTTATTCGTCATGAATGAAAAAATGACCAAAAATATGCAAGAAAAGCTGAACGAAATTTCGAATTCCGTTCGTGCGAATCTCGATGAAGGATTTAAAAAAACAAATGAAACTTTTAATAGTGTCGTTGAACGTTTAGCGAAAATCGACGAAGCCCAGAAAAAAATCGAATCCCTTTCAAGCAACGTCGTTTCATTGCAAGATGTACTAACAGATAAAAAGAGTCGTGGGATTTTTGGAGAAGTTCAGCTTAATCAAATTCTCAATTCCGTTTTCGGAGAAAAGAACGACAAGGTTTTCAAGCTTCAGCATAAACTTTCCAATGGAACTATTTGTGACTCGATTATTTTTCTGCCGGAACCGACAGGAAATATTGTCGTCGACTCAAAGTTCCCACTGGAAAACTTCCGCCGCATGTTCGACCTTTCATTCAATGAAGTTGAACGCAAAGATTTCGTAAAAGAGTTCAAGAACAATCTCAAAAAACATATTGATGACATCGCTTCAAAATACATCATCTCTGGCGAAACGGCCGATCAAGCAATTCTCTTTTTACCGGCCGAAGCGATTTTTGCTGAGCTTTACGCTTACCACTCAGACATTATCGACTATGCCCACGGAAAAAAAGTATGGCTGACAAGTCCGACTACTTTCATGGCCATGTTAACAACTGTTCAAGTTGTTATTCAAAACATTGAACGTAGTAAATACACAAACGTCATTCACCAAGAGCTTAATAAACTTGCTGAAGAATTCTCACGCTACAAAAAACGCTGGGACAATCTTGCTTCGCACATTGATACCGTCAGCAAAGACGTTAAAGAGATTCATACGACAACTGAAAAAATCACGAGTCGCTTCAGTCATATTTCTGAAGTTCGAATTGATAACCTTCTCGAGTAAATTTTATGACTTTAAAAGAGTATCTTGATGAATATTCATTATCTCACCAGCATCCGACGAATGTTCTCATTCATAAGATTTGTGTTCCGGTGATCATGTTCAGTTTGATTGGTATTCTTAAAGCTCTTCCCGTACCCGGCAACTGGCCTCTGTGGTTTGATTGGAGTCTTGTGCTCATTGCAGGAGCAATGCTTTTTTATATTTCACTCAAAAATGTTCGTGTGATTTTTTTCATCGGCCTTGAGCTTGTCATCATGCTGATGATTCTAGAAGCGCTCAGACCGAGATTCTTTCTACTTTCACTCGCGCTTTTTATTCTCGCTTGGATCGGACAATTTATTGGTCACAAGATTGAAGGGAAAAAACCAAGCTTTTTTCGAGATCTTCTTTTTCTTTTTATAGGGCCCATTTGGACCCTTAAAAATACTGGCGATCAGTTTGGTTCAGATTTTTTTGGGCTTAATAATGATAAGGGAATTTCGAAAAATCCCTAGGGCGTTTCTCAACAAACGAATTCCTTCCTTCAAGCGCTTCTTCCGTTCCATAGGCCAAGCGAGTCGCTTCACCAGCAAACAATTGCTGGCCCACTAAACCATCGTCGATCATGTTGAAACCGAATTTCAGCATACGCATCGCCGTTGGAGATTTCGAATTCATTTCACGGGCCCAGGCAAGAGCTTCGTCTTCAAGTTTTGCGTGTTCGACAACAGCATTAACCATTCCCATTTCAAATGCTTCTTGAGCGCTATAGTTTCTTCCTAGGAAGAAAATTTCGCGTGCGCGCTTTTGGCCGACCATTCTTGCGAGATACGCCGAACCGTAACCAGAGTCAAAACTTGCAACGTCTGGATCTGTTTGTTTGAAAATGGCGTGCTCTTTTGAAGCAAGAGTTAAGTCGCACACAACGTGAAGTGAGTGCCCACCACCAACGGCCCAACCCGGAACAACGGCCATAACAACTTTAGGCATGAAACGAATGAGGCGTTGAACTTCAAGAATGTGCAGACGGCCCAGGCGAGCGAGATCAACTTTGCTGTTTCCAGTTCCGTTATTGTCCTGACCTTCATATTTGTATCCGTCTTTCCCGCGAATTCTTTGATCTCCGCCAGAGCAGAAGGCCCAGCCAGCGTCTTTTGGAGACGGGCCATTTCCTGTTAAGAGAACGACACCAACATCAGCAGAGATGCGGGCATGTTCAAGGGCCATGTAAAGTTCATCAACAGTTTGAGGGCGAAAAGCATTTCGCACTTCCGGACGATTGATGGCGATACGAACTGTTCCTTGATCAACGGCACGGTGATAAGTGATATCTTGAAAGTTAAAACCTTCAACTTCTGTCCATAGTTTTGGGTTAAAAATTTCAGAAACTTTTGCGGTCATTTGCAGCTCCTAATAGGAATACGTAATTTTTAAATCTTGTGTTTCGCGGTTCGCGGAATCTACATTGGTGAGTCCGGTAAACACGAGTAAGTTTTTATTTTTAGAGTGATAATCTACGGTAATTTCTTTGACAAGTTTTCTCATCAACCAATTCGACATTTTTAATTCAAAGCGCTCGGCATCTTTGATCGGCGAGCCTGTTTTCACCAGAGTAAAGGAGAAATAATCCAGCTTAGGCAGTACGATAAATTTAATATCAGATTTGGGGGTATTGAAATTGCGAATAATGTAATTATGGAAGCCTTGTCCTGAAACCATATTTGGCATTTTAGTTAATGTTTTAGATTTCGTTTCATTGTTTTTCAGATTGGTAATAGAGAGAGTAATTTTATTATTAACCGGATCAAGATTTAATTCCTGTTTTTCGTTGAAGCGAAAATCTTGAAAGACAGTATCAGGAATTACAGGATCTTTACTGAAGTCAGATGAAATTTCTGCTATCAGATTTTTATCAGGTGAAAAATATTTTGTTTTTATTTTTGCAAGTTCACCATTGGGTTTCATATCCATAGTATGCAGTTCACTATAAACAAGGGTCCCGCTTTTATCGACTGCTTCACCTTTCATCGTGATAGTCTGAGCATGGAGTGAAGTGAGTAACACTAAAAAAAGGACGCAAATGATTTTCATAAAACCTCGTGAGTTTATTTGTTCCAAATGCGTTTGGGATCTTTCTTATCAACGGGCCAGGCCTTATAAGCGTGATTTCCAAACACACTACTCATAAGATTATGCAGCACGATTTTTAGATCGTCTTTACTCCAGAAGTCGTCAGCGAATTCACTATCAGTTTGCATTGCCAGGTGAGTGGACAAAGCATAGACCAAACCGCTCATAGGTGGAATCATGAGACCCATTGTATTGAGAACCCCCTGCAGACGAGAGAGAACTTCTTTTCCACCAACTGAGTGCATGGTGATGACAACAGCACAAGGTTTAGCAAAAAGAACGTCAGTCGCTTCAAAGTCTGTTATCGTTTCTAGAAACTTTTGCATAGGACTGCCCCAACTGTCCCAATACGTTCCACTCATAAAAACAAATCCATCAGCACTCGTTAAAATTTTTTGTAATTCTTCCTGTTCGTTATCTAAACGAGATTCGAAAAAAGGGGAGAGATGAAGAATTTCTGTCGTTATTTTTTGCGAGTTAAATATGTTGTGACATTCATCAATCATGACATTTGTGTTCCCTGATTGATTGCCCAGACTACCATTAATGATCACAATTTTTTTCATACACGTTTTCCTTTTTCAAAAAACTCACGCAAGGCCGTTTCATCTTCTTGAGTAAAAGCAGGAGTATTCAATCGTTCAGAGGCGGACATGCAGTAATCCGGCATCTGCCACCATCCTAAGAGATTTGAAAAAAGTTTTTCATCACATTTTACGATAGCGGACTTCAGACATTTGAAGAGATGAATAACGTAAGCATTCATATCACTTGCAACATACTCAAACTCTTTTCTAAATTGAGCATTGTTTTTCATCGCTTGTTTGAGCTCATCTTTTTCATAGATGCTGTTTATTTTTTCGTAGAAACCTAATTGGCCATCGATGATTTCTTTATGTTGAAAAAAATGATCGGCATGCATGAGATCATGTAAAACAAAACTCAGTGGATCGCGCGCCGATAAGACGAGTTCACCCAATTGTTCCGGTTGAATAGTTATCGTAAGGCAGCGTGCTTTTTGCACTTGAAGTTTTAACAACTCTCGAGGCGAGGGAATATGAGTGAGTAGTCGAATATCCCATTCACCACTCATCCATGCCAGCATGGTGCGATTGATTGATTCTGGAATTCCTTTTAGGTTGAAATTCAAAAAAAGTTGTTCAAACGTCACATCTTTTAATTTTTCAATTTCCCAACTATTGAGCTGGAATGTTTTTGGAATCAGATCAAGGACTAAGCGAGATTGTTGTTTGGAATTTAGGTGTGATTTTTTTTGCAGCCAATTGCGCTCATGACGAACGCGCAAAAAAACTAAAATGTAGAGAGTGCACATTTCAAATGGTGCAAGATTCGAATCAACAAGCGAGCTGACATTTTCCTGCAGAAAAGGAAGTTTTGCTTTCAAATCCTCTGGGGACAGAAGCACTTTCTTATAAGAGCCGTTCCTGTTTTTCATGACTTAACACGATCTCTAAGGGGAAAAGGTTTAATCCTAGCGATTCGCTCAAGATTATCGGGCGCTTACCGATTAGTCCACTAGGAAAGGGCGAGTTTTATGAAAAACCTACATTACAAAAATAACGTTTTAGAGTTGTCGCTCCTTCTCAACGAACTTCAACGTCCCATTCAAATTCTGGATTCGATTAAATGGGATGAAAGCGTAGAAGATTTCATCATCAAAAATAATTTCAAGGAACTTCCTGTTATCGATTATCAAAAGCGTCCGCTGAAATATGATGCTCATAAAAAACTGCAGGAATTTAAAGAATTGCGTTTAAAGATTGAAAGAGAGTTGGGAAAAAATGATCCCATCGCTCAAATTATGATTCGCAATTGTCTTCAATACGAAGACGTTGTGAATATGTTGCTTGTACGCGGCCGTCATGAATTTTACGATTACTCTCGCAAGCTTTACGGTTCACCAAATGAAACCATGGGCGATGGTAAAGCAAAACTTTCAGACATGGCCCACCTTATGAGTTCATTGCTCAATGGTCTCGATGAAAATATGTTAGGTGAAAAATTTGAACGTAACCTGACTTCCCAAGAAGTTGTTGATCAACTTGCGATTAGACTTGGAAATTATTTTCAAGGTGAAAAAATTAAAATCAAACTTTCAGACGGAATTATTTCTGATGCTTCAGCTGGATCAGACTATATCAAAATTAAAAACGGATTGAAGTTCTCTCAAAAAGACTTGGATATATTTGAAGTGCATGAAGGTTGGGTTCATCTAGGAACAACATTAAATGGAATTCATCAGCCATTTGCCAAATGGCTCGCAAAAGGGCCACCTTGTTCTACGGTGACTCAAGAAGGTCTCGCTGTAACGATGGAGCTTTTTAATTTTGCCATGTTCCCGCGAAGAGCAAAACGTTTGAATGATCGTCTCTTTGCCGCTCACATGGTGGAAGAAGGCGCAGATCTCTTACAGGTCATTGAATTTTTCAGAAACAAGGGACAAGAAGAAAGACAGGCCATAAAAAATGCTGGTCGAGTTTTTAGAGGGGCACCATTAACTGGAGGAGCTCCTTTCACAAAAGACATCGCTTACCTCAAAGGCTTTGTCATGATTTACAATTTCATGCGGACTGCGATCAAAGAAAAGCGAACCGAACTTAT
>CBIHOP010000188.1:0-6645 GCA_966211385.1 uncultured Bacteriovorax sp. | reverse complement strand
GTTTGTAGCGATTGGAACGATTTGCGATCTTGCTAATTTGAGCACACTTAATCTAAAACTCGTTCGTCACGGATTAAAACTAATCAAGTCGACTGAATACCCAGGCATTCGCGCCTTCTTTACGGCCGAAGAATTGAAAGCTCCAACAATTGCTTCAGAAAAACTGGCTTTCCACATTGGTCCACTTATTAATTCGAAAGGACGCTTGGAACATCCTGAAGCATCACTAAAGCTTTTGATTGCAAAAACTAATGAGGAGGCTCGCACCTATTACGATCTTCTTGTTCATTGCAATCAGGAAAGAAAATTTATTCAAAACGAAGTTTTTACGGAAGCGCGTGAACTTGTTTCAAGAGAAATAAAAAGCCTTAGCATGTCAGGAAATTACGAACACCTCATCACTATTGCTTACCAACCGCACTGGCATGAAGGTGTCATTGGTATCGTTGCTTCGAAACTTGTAGAAACATTTAAAGTTCCTGCCATTGTTTTTACTGACAGTGAGCATGAAGGAATTATTAAGGCTTCTTGTAGAAGTGCTGGTCACTTGGATATATTCAACCTTCTAAAAAAAGAAGAATCCCTTTTCATTAAATTCGGTGGTCATAAAGCAGCTGCCGGACTTTCAATGCCAAAAGAAAACTTGCGTGCATTCATCGACAATATGAATGCTCATTTAAAAAATGTTCCGGCCATTGAAAGAACAAGAATGGATTTTCATGATCTCGACATCGATGCCTCTGAAATTAATCCTCAATTAATGCGCGATTTAGATTTACTTGAACCATTCGGAATGGGTAACGAAAAACCAAAATTCAGAATTAAAGGTGTTAAGCTGGATGCTTATGACCTCATGAAAGATGTGCATGTTCGCTGGAGCCTTTCAAAAGATAAAACAAAACTTAAGGGCATCAGCTTTAACTATGTCGGCAAATACGATTCACTCATGCCTCAAGAAGTTTACAGTATTCAAAATCACAAGCGTGAGGACCTTTCAGTTTATTTCACACTTGGCCTAAATCGTTTTAATGGAAACGAAAGTATACAATTGA
The DNA here is from genome assembly GCA_966211385.1 of uncultured Bacteriovorax sp. GTDB lineage: Bacteria > Bdellovibrionota > Bacteriovoracia > Bacteriovoracales > Bacteriovoracaceae > Bacteriovorax. The sequence continues at coordinate 5,593 of CBIHOP010000188.1, read as the reverse complement.
TGGTCGAAAAATTAGAGTTTGGCGCACTCTAATTAACCTCACTCTTTCCTTTTTTATTCCCAACCTTTCCATTGCAGTTTCCTAAGCAAGCAATACTGCGGGCATCAATTTTGGTCTGCGATTTGCTTCTTATATAAAGGACAACGTTCGTCACTAAACTCAACGAAGGAGTGTATATGAAGTTTAAACGATCAATGGCATCAGTGCTTTGTGTTGGATTACTATCCCTCGTGGGATGTAGCTCGCAACAAAACTTGAATGAGGAAAATTCTCGTTACCCAGGCGTCACAAATTCACACAACATTAAAGATGGTGAATATGCAGTTGTTCAATTTGAACAAGGTGATAACACCCTAACTGATGAAAGCAAAGCTAAGCTCAAATCATTTGTCGACAGCGCTCAATACGGCGGTAGAGACATTGAAAATATAAAAATTCTTTCATGGTCTGATACAGATGCTAAAGCTGGATCTGCTACTGACTTTGATCGTTCAATCGCAAGCGAGAGAAGTGAAGCTATTGAAGAATATTTAAAAGAAGATTTAAAAACGGGTGCTGATTATGCCAACTATAACATGGTTGAGAATCAGCATATTCATGACATTTTCAAAACAGAAGATTGGAAACGCCAGCCTTTTTCAAAAGCTGAATCAAGAACACTTCCTCAAGAAGACAATGATGAAGTTGCTAGCTTGATGGATAGCAACCATGCTTCGAAAGCATTAGTTGTTGTTGAATATGAATAAAAAAAAGGCCCGCATTTCTGCGGGCCTTCTTATTTTCACTCTAAAAAATTAATTATAGAGAAAGTGCCCATTTAACACCAGCGATGATTGTCTTTTCTTTCTCTTCTAAAGCAGCACCAGTTGAGTTTTCAACTTTAGCTGTGTTGTACACAACGTGGTATCTCATAGCTTCATCTTTGTTTGGAACGTACTCAAGACCAACTTCCATAACTGATCTTTCTTGCTCAACAGCTGTTCCACCTAGAGCGTAATTACCTTCTCCATCTTCTTTGATGTATTTTACGAATGGACGGAAGTTTTCGTGGTTGTAACGAACGTGACCAACCATTGACTTAAGTTCAGCGTCAGCAACTGCAGCAGAAGCATTAAGACCACCGTTTTCGTTTGTTCTTGTTAGGTAATCAGCTTCTACTAGGAACATATCCATATTGAATTGAAGACCAGCTGCCATTAGGATGTCGTATTGACCAACGCGATCTGTACCAATTTTGTGGTAAGAAACGATTGGGTTGATCATTTTGTTCATTAGGTTACCGTACCAAGCAACACCAGATACTTTTTTATCTTTAAGTGTAGTTGTTACACCTTCTAAGTGTTGGATGTAGAAAGTTTGCTCAGCAACAGTGTATCCAAGAGATAGACCAACTAGGTTAGCTGGAATTCCATCATTGAATGCTGAGAAAGCGTACATATCTGAACCTGACCAGTCATTTTCACGTCCACCAACTAGTACAGCTTGTTTCCCGATTGTAGCTGAGAAACCTGGACCAAAAGTCTTTGTGATGAATGCAGTGTCAACGAAGTTAGAAACTGGTTCGTCTGCTGATGGATCAGCTTTTTCAGAATCAGTGAAGTCTAAAGTCAATTCACCAGTGATAGTGTCATTGAACTTAGCTGTGTTTTTCCAACGAAGGTAGTTCGTTTGCATTTGACCAGAAGTCGTTTCTGGTGTCGCTGTTCTTTCAGTTTTCGTGTTTACGTAGTCGAAACGAGCGATGATTTTTGAATCTGACTCAACAGCGGCCGAGGCTGTTGAAGCTAGAAACGCAGAGGCAACTAATACTTTTAACTTCATGTTCTCTCCTAGAGATGCAGTAAAAAAATTAAACATTACAAATAAGTTTGTGGGCAGATTTTGCCTGAGTCAAACAAAATGTAATAAACGACGTCATTTTTTTTTAACGTTTGATCGTTACTTTCTCAATTTTTACATCTTTTAATGGACGATCGCCTGGTCCTACAGGAGTTTTTCCAATTGCAGAAACAACATCCATTCCTTTTGTCACTTTACCAAAAACAGTGTGACGACCATCTAGATGTGGAGTTGGAACAAGAGTAATAAAGAACTGTGAACCATTAGTTCCTGGACCAGCGTTTGCCATAGAAAGGATTCCAGGACCGCTGTGTTTTAAAGAAGGATTGAATTCATCTTTAAATCTATATCCAGGTCCACCACGTCCAGAACCTTCAGGACATCCGCCTTGGATCATAAAACGATCGATGACTCTGTGGAAAATAAGCCCATCATAATATGGACCAGACTTTGAAGTTTCTTGTCTTCCTTCAGCAAGGTTAACAAAGTTCCAAACAGTCTCAGGACATTCTTTCGCGAATAGCTCGACTTCAAATTCGCCCATCGTTGTTGTAAAGACGGCCGTTAAACGGTCCAGCTCTTCTTTATATTCACTTTTTTTTGTTCCACCTAATCCAAACATGTAAGACTCCTTTTAGTAGTTCATTATTTTATAAGACCCAGTGATATCTTGAACGGGTCCTTTTATTGATTGTCCGTAAAAATATAATTTCTGCTCAGGTTTGAAAAAAACATCAACATTGATATGAAGATTTGGTTTCTTTTGTCCTTTGGCATCGTAGATTGAAAACAATTCGGCACTTAGTGATTTGATATTTGATTCTGGAAATTTTTTTTCGAGATCACTTTTAGTAAGACAGGCCGAAACGAGAACGGGAACTCCTTCATCGTGAACTGAAGAGCTGAGGAAATTTTTTAATTTCTGCTCGCGGGCACTATCAGCAATAACTTCATCCACCCAAATTAAATGAACTCGTTTAAAATCCGGTAAACTTGTGAAGTTAATTTTGCTTCCAACTTTTTCACTTGCTTTGAAAAAAATGTTTTCATCTTCTTTCAAGGTGAGAGTTTCTTTACCTTGTGATTTTTTGGCGGCTAAAAACTCTTCATTGAATGATGCTTGCACTTGTAATGCTTCAAAGAAGTTCAGTGAATAACTCTTCATCAAAGCGTCTATGTCAAAATATCGAAGTCCCTTGGTTCGGAAACATCCGCCTGATTGACTGAAGTTGGCCCATTCGGGGATGTCTGGTAAAAAATAGCGCTCAATTCCTGTCGAGACATAATATTCTTCAACCGTACGTGGTTTCAAACCGGTCGTCGTTGAACATGAACAGAGAAAAAAAAGAAAACTATAGATGTATAATTTTTTACTGATCATGGTTACGCTTTTTTAAAATAGTTCATCAGTGTTTTTTCAATTTCATCAATCGCTGCTAAACCTGCATCAAGTGAAGGAGCATTTAATTGAAAGTATCCTGGCTCATCATCCATGAGTCCTTTCCCAAGCGATTCATCTTCTACTCCGCGAGCGACACAAATAAAGTCGGCCGCTAGTGTCTGAAGCATTTCAGCTTCCACCACTTCTCTAAAAGGAGCAGATTCAATCGTCGCAAATATCCCTTCTCTATCAAGCAATCGATCTACTGAGGTGACATCGTAACCTTCGTAAAAAAGAATTTTAGGCTGAGGTTCAATAGGTTTTGGAATTTTTAGTTTTACATGATCTTCTAAATCACGCCATTTTCTTAACTCTGTTTCGAAAACCGTTTTATCGGCTTCGAATTTTTCTTCGACTTCTTTAAAGAGCGTACGGCAGGCAAAGTCTAATGAGTCTTTGTGATTCAAACTTAAACGGTCATAGGTCACGAGATGAAGTTGATTACTATTTGATTGCATCAACCAGTCTTTTAACTTAATGAGTGCAACTTTTGCGTCTCGTCCTTCACCTACAAGAACGACAGACTTCGTTTTATCATCAAATGTTTTTTTAATGATGTCGTTTTGATAGAGAATAAGTCCGGAACTCTGAAGATTATTTTCATTGAGAGCTAAGGCCAAACCAGCTCCCATCGGACGAGGTTTTTTACCAAGCCCAGTTGCTTCGATGACAACATCAAAATCTTCAAAACTTTCAACAGGCTTATGAAGTGACTCAATGACCTCTTTGCCCAGCTGCTTGAACATCTCAGGATTCTCTTCCACTTGTTTGAGAATTGATTCTTGTGGATTGAGTGAAAAGATCACACGAAAAAGATCGTGCAAACGCGACTTGCCTTTGATGAATTCTCCAGGATGAACAAACCGTTTGTGAACGCGCAGGACATCTCCCTGACGAGAAATACCGTTTGCTTCAATCTGCTTCACAAGATTGATGAGCTCCGATTCAACAAAGTTTTTTAAGGTAATTTTTTGATTTCTAAAAGTTGTTTCAAGATCAGGCAATTGTTCGGCCAGCGTGCGAATATTTCCACCAAGCGGAGATCTTTGAAAAAGAACAGTGTAAGCGCCGAGGTCGTCGAAATGTTTAGCGGCAAGGAGAGCAAGAGGGCCGGAGCCAAGAATGGCAATTTTCATAGATTTGTACTCCCAAAACAGAGTACAAATCTAACATAATTATCTAAGAAGTGGCATCAAATTACTTGAAATAGACCTTAGTGTCACCCTTATCAATGGCAGAGTGCTCAGCAAACTTGTAGATAAAATCGATGAAGCTTTGCATAGCTTCAAATGTAGGAACTGATTTATCGAATTCACATCCATATTGCATATATGTGTTTCCGTCTTTACCTACAACTTCCTTCGAGTGACGCACGTTCATGATCACAGGGATGTAAGATTTATCTGTGAAATACATTCTCATGTTCACTTCAAAGTCTTGAGGAAGTTTCTTATCTGTTGGTGACCAAGGAACTTGGAATGAACATCCGTCCCCTGCAATATCGACCATCATGACTGGATAAATTGAACCATTGTCATCGATGACTGAATAAGCGCCAAGAAAATTTTGAAACACGATACGGTTAAAGGCACGGCGTTTTTGCTCAATTGTTTCAGCTTTTTTCTTGTTGAAATCGAGTACTTTAAATTCAGACATATTCATCTCCACGGCAGTTGGATTAACTACTGCTTTATCGGACGATGAAGATGTTTAGTTTATTTTTTTTGATAGCTAGGGATTTGGGAAATTTCTTCTTTCATACGAAGATACGATTCCAAACGTGAATGGATAAGGTCGAATTCCCGCGTGTTCTGCTCAAGCTTGGAGTAAAAATAACAACCTGTACTTTCAGGTGCATGATCGCAATTATTAAATTTGCATTGAACGGCCAGATGTTCGAGGTCCGGAAAGTACGACAATAAGTCTTCTTCCATTAAATCTTCAACACCGAATGAACGAATTCCCGGAGAATCAATCATTGCCATAGTTTCACAGTCAACAATTTCACTCCACGTTGTAGTGTGAGTACCTTTACCCACTTTCCCCACATCGCGCGAGAGGAGATTGATTTTTCCCTCTGAAACTTGGGTGATCAAGCGACTCTTCCCTACACCAGACTGGCCGAGAAAAATTGAAGTTTTATGGAGAAGTCTTTGTTTTAATTCTTCTAAACCAAGATCGAGAAATTTTGGGTTGTAGTCTGGATGAGCTGCCGAAAGTTCAAAACTTTCAATGCCCAGTTCTTTCATGCGATCGCGTTCAAAAACGATATCGAAGTCATTGTTGAATTCATCCATTTTATTGAAAACCATG
>CBIHOP010000187.1:0-6693 GCA_966211385.1 uncultured Bacteriovorax sp. | reverse complement strand
TATTAAGGTTAGTGAACCCAGTGTTTTGATTTCCAACTGCATTTACTGCATTAGCAGCTAATGTACCCACAACTTTATTAGCAATTAAATCTACATAAGTTCTCAGACCAACTGTCGGGTAACCAATTTCATTTGATCGTGAACGTTTCGGATAAACGAAGTGATATTGATAAGCATACTCCGCAAAGATTTCTAAATTCTCTTTATCGTCTTTCTCGAAAAATTTCTCTGCTAATGCGAATTCAATTGCAGCTTTCTTAATTTGTTGAATCGTTGCATTTTTCAAGAAATATTTTTCTTCAAGGTTTTGTCCTAATTGCGGTACATATTTACCAACAAGTTCTGGATCAAGGAAAACTTCACTTAAGTAAGATTCTGGAACGAACTCTCCACCACCTTTCTTACCGCCACCGCCAACGGCCATTGGATTTTTAGCAAGCATCGCTGCTTTAGCTAAGTTAAATCCTGCATCTAATTTTTCAGCATAAGTTGGACCATTGATGGAGTCTTTAATAATAAGTTCTTTCGGAACTCCTGCCGGTACCCAAGGGTCAACTAAGAATGTACTTTCTTCTACAACAGCATCACTGTCGTTCTTCTTACCTTTTTCACGGATAACGAGGAAGTCTTTCACGCACGCATTTGCTGATGCATTGATCTTACAAATGTTGTTGTATGGCTGAATAAGCTGACGAGAGTATTCAACACACGTTTCTTTTTTACCACAACCATAACTTCTAACATATTTATCTGCGATCTCTGGACGTTTTGCGATCCAAGCGCCTCTTAGAGATGAGATCATCCAAAGTCCACCGGCACCTGTTACAGCAGAAGCCGCGATGATACCGGCAGCTCCCCAAGCCGTTAAGATTGAAGCTGTACCAAAACCACCAAGGATAGCAATAACACCAGCTGCGAGGATTGATCCTAGAAGAGCCCCTAGTGCAGCTGAACTTCCAGATGGGTTTTTAATATTGAAGTTGAAGAGTGTATGCGTTTTTTGTTCTGTTTCGCTGAACTTTTGATCATCGCCCATCCACTCAATAACTTTATCAACTTTTTCTTTAACTTTTGTGTGATCTACTGCAATTGTTTTATTGAAGCCAGCAAGTTTATTTGTCCAGGCAACAATTAATTTTTTACCTTTTACACCAGATGCATCTCCTGCAAGCTGATCTTTAGGAGTATCTGGATTTGTATATTTTGCGTACTCAGGACATTCTTTTTTGAAGAATTCTTTTTTTGCTTCGTCTTTAATTCCATCGATACCTTTAACATCAAGACAGATACAAGTGAGTTCCTTGTTCGTTTTCTCAATAGTAGCGTGAAGCTCTTTTCTCTGTTCTCTACTTACAGTTGAAGCTTCTTTAAGGCGTTTGTAGATTGAACCATCCTGGCTTGTCCAATAATCATTTACACCATCACCAGACATAACAAAGTCAAATCCCAGTAGGGCCATTTCAAGTTCTAAAAGTTTATTAGCTTCTAAGTATGACATGAAGTCATCTTTAAACTTCATATCACAAGTTTCGAAATTAGATTTTCTTGAAAGTTTCAAAGCAGCAGTCTTTTTAACGTCAGGAGTGAACGTATCACTCTTAGGCTGGAAACCAGCTCCGTATTTATTTTCATTTCCTTTGATCGTTGAAACGATATCTGAACTATCAAGAGGAGTACTTCTCGTTTTAAGAAAACCCTCTTCTTCTTTTGCAATTTCCTCATCAGATTTTTTAGGGGCCATGTCACCATCATCAGCAACCGCTGGTTCATCTTTAGGTGCCGTACCGCTATCATCAGCAATTTGAGGATCAGCTGCTTGAGCACTGCTCATCATGAAGTCGACGAAGCTAATAAATAAATTTTTAGCTGGAGAAACTTTTACTTGTGGAATGATGAATGGAGGTAAGTCAGGAATACAAACTCCATTTTCACTTGGAATCAAACCTTCACAACATTTTTTACCACGATCTGCTCTACTACCTCTAGGAACACAATCCTTGCAGGCAGAAAAATCTCTACACACTCTTCCATTACAAAAACCAGAACAAAAATCAGCATTGGTGTCACATGATCTTGAATTCTCACGGCATTCATCTACACCACCAGTTAAAGCATTAACTGGTAAACATGAACCAACAGCACATACAGGATTGTTGTTACACGCTTGGTTTTCAGCTAGAGGTCTGAAGCATCTATAAACGTCTTCACAAACACGTCTTTTAGTTTTTGAGTCTTCAATACATTCGCCTGAACAGCAATCTGTATCACCTTTACATTCAAGACCCGATTTTTGACATTGTTTACCGTAGTCTTGAATTGGATCTGGTGCACATTTAAGATCTTTTTCGCATCCCCAGTTGTTACAGATTTGTCCTTCTTTTAATTTTTCCAACGGTCTTTGATTAATTTCATTCAATTGGAATTCAAGAAATTTAAAGAAAGCAGCTTCTGCATTTTGTGGTGTGATTGATTTATCTTTAGAGAAGTTTTCAAAACGTTGTTTTAAAACAACAACTTCATCTCTAGTGAATTTTTCTTGTTCGAAAAGTTCATCCAGGCCCTTATAGAATTCTGGCTTAATGATTTGAAGATTTACCTTCCCACCATTTTCCAGTTTGTGTTGAGCAATCTCAACCTTCACTTCTTCTATAAATTTTTTTCTATCTGCTTCTTCGAATCGAGCCGCAAAAGCTAAATTAAAAGTTAATAGAAAAAAGAGTATTGCTTTTAACATACGTACCTCTATGCACTTATTGTATAGATAAATTTTAAGGGCTTATTGAATTGGGGTAAACCGCTTGCCTTTTTTTGCCCTTTAAGTACTTAAAAAGCATTGGATTGAAGTAATACTGTCAAGTTTTTAGCCGGCCATTTTAGATGGCAACTAAGGCTTCTTTATATGAGAAGCTCCAACAGAAAAAAAGATGACTGATAAACTCCACATAATCCAGGTAACGGTTGGTAGGTGCGACCAGTGATCGATTTCTCGACCATGAGTGAGATTTATTCCTGAGTAGAAGAATACGGCCGAAAGAAGAGCAAACCCCATAAAGACAAAAGCACCTGAGAGCGCTCCGATTTCTTTTTCGTAACCCTGGTTTTTAACTTCAATAGCGTAACCCTTCTTAGCGAAGTCGCGGAGAAACCATTTTATATGTCGGGGAAGAACGCGTAATGAAGATGTGAGATCTCTTGCGGCCCAAGCACCTTCTTCAATTAATTCATCTTTATTGAATGTACTTTGAATAATCTCTTCAATGTCATCCTCAAGAATACCAAAAATATTGAGGTCGATTCCCAAAGACTTTCCTACTCCATCAAGAGTGATGAGGGCGCGGAAAACAATATACCATTCGCGAGGCAAATAAATTTGATGTTTCTTGAGTGTATTTATAATAACTGTGAGCAAGTCGGAAAAGTTTGTTTGTTTAACAGTTAAACCAACAAATGGACTTAAAGACTCTCGCACATCACGGATGAGACTTTCCATATCTGGAATGTTGTCATATTCTGCAACATCTAAAAATTCATAGACTAAATTTTCATAGTTATAAGAAAGTATCGCATAGATAATGGCGATAAAATGATGACGACCGCTTTTACTTAAACTGCCCATCAAACCAAAATCGATAAGCCCTATTCTTCCATCCTCAAGATAAAAGAAATTTCCCCCATGAAGATCTGCGTGGAAAAAACCATCTTTAAGGAAAGTTTTAAGAAAGAGTTTTACTCCGTACTCCATTTTCGGCACGATTTCGCTTCTCTTGCCTAAAATGGCTTCGCTATTGCTGAAAGGAATTCCTTTTAATTCTTCAATGACAAGTAAGTTTTCTGTAGAAAGCTCTTTGAAGACTTTTGGAATATGATAAATGTTTTGCGTATCATGTTTTTCAATATTGCGTTTCAACCGTTCGCAATTAAGTGCTTCAACATTAAAATTTAATTCACGATGAAGAGTGAGAGCAAAGTCATTCACTACGCGGGATAATCCGAGATATCTCAACTCAGCACTTACTCTCTCTGCTTGCTGAGATAGAAACATCAGTATCGAAAAGTCTGTTTCAATTTCTTTTTCAACACCTGGCCGTCTGACTTTTAGTACAACAGGTGTTCCATCTAACAAAACCGCTTTAAAAACAACACCAATTGAAGCTGTTCCAATAGCAGTTTCATCTATATGTTTAAAAACTTCGCTTAGCGGTTTTCCCATTGAAGCTTCGATTGAAGACCTGACGTCGTCAAAAGCCACGGGCTTGACTTTATCTCTTAGCATCTTCATTTCTTCAATGAAAGATGGGTGGAATAAATCTTCGCGTGAACTAAGGAGCTGTCCAAATTTAATAAAAGCTGGCCCAAGCTCCTCAAAACATTTTCTTAAACGAAAACCTAAAACTTGGTTCCAATCTTTTTCAGATTTATTGGCCAGTTCATCGCGAATTTTTTTCTTAGATTTTGGAAGAACAAAATTAGGAATTTTGTTTGTAGCCCCTTTGGTTATAAATTCATCAAAGCCATGGCGTGCAAAAACGAGAATGATTTCTTGCAATCGCCCTACGTTTCTAATTGTTTTCGAAATTCCAATTCCTGCTTTAATCAAATCCATGAAAAAACCTTTTGAATGAGATACCTCTATATTATAATCAAAAAAAGTCTTTTGAGGTTCTAATTGCGCACAATAATCAAGTCTCTCATATTTTCGGCCTCTCTTTTCTTCATGCTTGATCTTCAAACCGTTTCAGCTGTTGAAACTTGTAGTCGCGTTGCAATCATAAACTTCCAGGAGGTGCTGGTTGATTCCAATACATCTGAAAAGGGAGAGGGTCTTCGCTACCACTTAGAGAAAGATCCAATGGCAAAAGAATATTTAGATATCTATCAAAAAAACTCGGCCATTAGATGGCCAAGCGCAATTTTAGGAACGGCGGGAACCGGTCTCATGCTTTTTGGTTTTTTTAACTCGGACACTGAAGATAGAAGACTCTATTTAATTGCCGGTGGCGCAACGATTCTCGTGAACTTTTTGGTTACCAGAACACTTGAAATAACCAATGAAGCGAACTTAAATCGTTCGATCGACGAATATAATAAGCGCAATCTTCCGAAAATTTTTTTCAATCCTGAAGAAACGCAAGGTCAGATTGATTTTTCTAAGGTAAAGTTAGGGCTTGTGCAGCAATGGTCTTTTTAATGGTTGAGTAAATGAGTACAAGTTTTAATTGCTATCATTGTCAAAAATCTATTCCAGTTCTCGGTCAGTTCAAAATCACTCGCACTGAAGAGTGTCCTTATTGCAGTACCAGTTTGCATTGCTGTAGAATGTGTAAATTCTATGACGCCAAAGTTTATAACGAATGTCACGAATCCAATGCAGATCGCATTGTAGACAAAGAAAAGTCCAATTTTTGTGACTACTTTGTTTTATCAGATGGAAAAAATGCAACACAGGCCAAAGAAGAACTTATAAACTTGGCCGATTCATTGTTCAAAAAATAGCGCAGGAATTTTAAAATGGAAGAACTACCAATCACTTTAGCCGGCAAGCAGAAATTAGAAGCCGAACTTGATCATCTTGTGAAAGTTGAGCGAGAAGAATTAAAAGTCACAATTGCTGAAGCTCGTGATTTGGGTGACCTTAAAGAAAATGCTGAATACCATGCTGCTAAAGAAAAACAAGGTCTCATCGAAGGTCGTATAGCACAACTTCAAGGTATTCTTGCACGTTCACGCGTCGTTGAGGTTTCAAAAATTAAAAGCACAAAAGTAGTTTTTGGTGCCACTGTTACTATTCTTGATACAAACAAAGACCAATCTTTTACTTATAAAATTGTAGGTGAAGACGAATCAGATCTTAAAAGTTTGAAAATTTCTTATAACAGTCCTCTAGGTAGAGCCCTTATCGGAAAAGAAGTTGGCGATACGGTCATCGTCAAAGCTCCTAAAGGGGATGTTGAATATGAAATCGAAGCCCTTGAATTCGTCGACTAGCAAATCTAAAAAAACACTTCAATGGAATTCATCCCTCGAAGAGATGATGGGAAAAGCTTCTCAGAAAACTACTGAGAAATTAAACAACGCTGGATTTTTAAATCTATCGGATTTGTTGTGGATCTTCCCCTTAAGAGTTGTTGAATTACCTCCCCTGCGCAGTTTTGATCATATCGAAGAAGGAAGACTGTTCATTGGTCGCGCGAAAATACTCAATGTTCAAGCGAAACCTAATTTTCGTATTAGAGGAAGAGGCAAGGCCCTCCTCTACAATATCATGGTGCATGTCCAAGATGCTCTTTCAGATAAAATCCTGACTCTAAAATGGTTTAATTCTTATGGGTCAGTTACTTCAAAAATTTCGAAATGCACATATATTGAATTCTTAGGTGAAGCTTCGCTCTTTAATGGGCAGCCGCAATTTGCTAATCCTGAATTCCATCCAATAGAAAGCTTAGAGAGCGAATCTTCTTTCGTTACTCTCTCCCAAGAATTGAAAATTCAATATCCAACAGTGAATACAATTCCAGGTGTGCAGATAAAAAAGATTATGGATAAAATTCCGGCGCAGCTGTGGAATGAAATTCCTGAAACTCTTCCTAAAAAAATTCTCGATTCCAATTCGTTCCTGTCACTTTCAGATTCATTCAAAGTCATTCACGGCAAACTTAAACCGACTCCCGAACTCGAATCGCGAGCTGAAAAACG
>CBIHOP010000186.1:0-6803 GCA_966211385.1 uncultured Bacteriovorax sp. | reverse complement strand
GTAATCGAGAACATTTTTCAAACGCGTTTGTTCTCGTTGAATGAGGAAGTATACATATTAAAATTCTCTTTTGGCCCTTAGAGAAGTTGAAGAATTTGGGTTGTGATGTGGATCAAATAGATAGGACTCGTAATCAAGATCAACTGAGAACGTTCGCATTACCAGTTTTTCCGATTGGTGACTTTAAACTCATCTCTAAAAGCATCCAGTTCATTTATAAAGTTTTCATCAAGCCCTGCTTTCACTCGTGACGAGCGGTCAAAATGAATTCCTTTACCACGTGCTGGTGTCATTACACCAGGAAGATGTTCTTTGTAATAGTTCCACAAATCTTTATCCGCTCGCCATTGATTTAACCAATGAGCCCCCAAAGCTACGTGAGATATTTCATCTTCAAAAACAATGCGCATGATCTTTGCTGTTTCGAAATCTTCAACTTCCGCAAAACACTTTTCATAATATTGAGCAAAGTCGAGATTGGCCGATTCAAACGTGAGCGCCATAGCGGAATAAAAATGCGATGGAGTTTTTAGTTTCTCCATTGATCGCCAAAAAAAGTCATTAAGTGGAAAATCACCTAACTCAACTTTAAAATCCTTCATGCGATTTAAATAGAGTTTTAAATGTTTCTGCTCATCTTGAATTGTTTTAATGAGACCTTTTTTAAAAGGCATGAGTTCTGGAGTATCAGGATAAATGAGAAGTGCTGCGGCCATCATTTCAATGGCCAGTAATTCGTGGTTAGCAAAAAAATGAAGAGCTAAACCTCTGCGTTCTTCATGGATGAAACTCGCTGCACGCGGAAACTTCGTTTGCTCATTATCAAATTTTAATCTTTCAGTTCTTCCAGGATTGGCGACCAGTTCATACACATCACTACAGACGATAAATTCAAGGCCCTTACTGGAATTTAACTTATCTTCCAGCGAGGGTCCTTCTAAAAGGAGTCGAGCGTATTCTCTGTGATTCATGATTATCTTTTCGGCTTAGCGGATTTTCCCTGAAATTTACGTTTTTTAGACGGCTTTCCTTGTCGGAAATTTTTATTAGTCGATCCCACAGCTGAAGCGAGGTTTGAATTTTTCTCACCCGGCTTAGTTGGTCCACCACGTCTTGGGAATGGACGTCGACTAAAGCGTCTTTCTTTAAAACACTCTTCACAGATTGGAAATTTAGCACCTTCCGGAAGTTTCACTCCACAACTTGAACAAGTTGGAACGATTTTATCAGATAGAAGTGTATTTAATTTTTCAATCGCGAGAAGTTTGTTCTCAAGTAAATCGCGTTCATCAAATTCGAAATTTTTACCATTAAAGTGTCTTGCTAACCATTGATAAAGCTCAACGCATTTAATTGTCGTTTCAAGATAATCAATCTCATTTGAATTGTGATTGATGTGTTCATTTTTAATGATCTCGTTTGAAACATATTTTTTCAGGATCCAAACATAGTATTGAACATGTTCCAATAAACCTAAGTTAACTGGAGCACATGCAAATCCAAAAATTTCCGCCGATGAAAGTGTGTTACCGTGATCGATATCTTCAACCGTTTCTGCAAGCTCGATCATCTCTTTCAGATCAACACAGTAAAATGGCTTCGTGAAAGTCATTGTGTTGAAGAGACGAAGGAATTCAGAAAGTTTTAGAATTGGTAAATTGTGGCTAGAAAGTGCATTGTTAACTTTCGTAAAAATATCAAGATCCGGACCAACCATACTTTGCTTTTGCTGTTCTAATGTTGATTCCAGTGCATCCTTAATATCAGTCAACCCCTCTTCAACTTTTTGAAGACAAGTAACTTTACCAATTGGGAAACGTTGGAAACGACCAGCACGTCCTGCTATCTGCTTAATTTCGCTGACTGTAATTGGGTGTTCTTGAGAATTGATGTGTTTTGTAAGCGTAGAAAAAACAATTCGTTTAATTGGTAAGTTCATCCCCATAGAAATGGCATCTGTACTTACGATAACGTCTGTAATTCCCTTATCAAATTTTCTCGCCTGTTCACGACGAACTTCTGGCGAGAGCATTCCATAAATAATAGAAACTTTAAATCCCAATTGCTCGAGATCGAATTTATATCTAAGAGCATTTCTGCGCGAGAATACAATAAGAGCATCACTTTTTTGCAACTGAGAGAGAGTGATTGGACGTTCTTCAACTTCCAACCTAGTCATACGTTCATAGTTTCTGACTTCAAGCTCATCACCACAGAGCTCAACAATCTGGCGAACGAGATCAAGTACAGATCCATCACCGCAAACATGAACTTCATATGAGTGAAGATTAACAAGAGCGCGAGTCCATGCCCACCCTCTTTGTTTATCTGTGATCATCTGAATTTCATCGATGACTGCGCATGAAAATTCTTCATTGAGTTTCGCCATTTCGATAGTAGATGAATAGTGAGTTGCACCTTCAATCTCGATAACCTCTTCACCCGTAAGAAGAGTTGTAGCGACTCCTTTGGAGTTCATTGTATCGTAAAGTTCAGCGGCCAGAAGTCTAAGTGGAGCAAGATAACAACCCTTGCGCGATTTAACGAGAGCTTCAATCGCATGATAAGTTTTCCCCGAGTTCGTTGGTCCCATGTGATAGATAATCTTTCTAGGAACTTTACGAGCGTGCGAGTGTATCCAGAACTGTCCAAGATATTCCTGGAGAATGTTGGAAGAAATATCTTTTCTCTTTAATACGAGAATTGATTTGATAAGTTTTTTAAATTCAGCAACGAGATACTTTTCGTGTCTCCAGATATTGCTGCCAAGCTGTTTAAAGAAACGCTGGTATTCTTCATCGCTCACAAGATCAATGGAAAGACCATCTTCCTGCAGTTGACGATGGAAAAAGAGAATCAGGTTGCGAGCGTGGTTAAGCGCTAACTCACCTGGATAAGTAAATGTATCTTCCGTTAATTGCTTTACTTGAGCTTCTAGACGATTAAGTGAAGATTTTTTCAGCTTAAACTGTACACCTTGAAACTTGCGATCAAGTGTTCTTAGAAGGTTCTGATAAGAAACCGTTACATCAGCAATCGCGCCATCTTTTTGTTCAGCAACTTGCTGTTCAATACGAGTTTTTGTTTCATTGATAACAGCTAAACATTCTTCAAAGACAACTTCACGCACACGTGTTCTGAAATCGGCCATACAGGCCACACACTGACATGTGAGATTTGCCGATTTTAAGTCGGAGCTGAATTGTTCTTTGAGTAACTTCTGCGTATCAACGTGGTTAGCTTCTTTACTCTCTACCCATTTCT
The DNA here is from genome assembly GCA_966211385.1 of uncultured Bacteriovorax sp. Classification (GTDB taxonomy): domain Bacteria; phylum Bdellovibrionota; class Bacteriovoracia; order Bacteriovoracales; family Bacteriovoracaceae; genus Bacteriovorax. Next base: position 3,539 of record CBIHOP010000186.1, on the reverse strand, counting down.
TTAAAACGTTGTAATGCAGCTCAAGAACAGCTGGATTTAAACCTCCATCCTGACCATAAAAGAAAATTTCTTTTTCCGGCATTAAACAATCATCGATAAAGATGAGTGAAAGAATGGTGTCTCTTTGAAGGAATTCAAAAAAGTTTACGTATTCTGTATTAAAAGTGGAAACGAGCGATGGATGTTGTTTAAAAGAATTCCAAAGCGCTGTTTGCGTTTTTTCAATGAAATCGAGAATGATCGCAGCATCTTCAGATGTACGAATATAATCATCATTTTCAGCGAAAGAATGAATTTTAATGAGTGTTTTACGTTCAGTATCTAGAAGGGATTTGATGCCTTTATAGTCTGGTAGGGCGGGAAAATCAGTCGTGCTCAATAAAAATTCCTTTTTTTGGTTACACGACTGAGTATAGCTTAAGAAGTTCTAATGGTCTAACACCTAACGATCTAATTCGACCACGTAGGCAAGACCCATTTTTGCAAATTTATAAGCATGATCAGCGTTGTTATTCGAAACCGAAAGTGTATCTCTTACAGTGTGAATATTGCGGTTCATGTCACCCATTCTCGACTCGAATGGCATAGATGCTGGGTATCCTTGAGCATGCCATGAAGCATGGTCAGAACAGCCATATCCGCATTTATCGTAGCCCCATTTAACATCTGGAACATAACGATCAATGATTGTTCCTAAGAAGGCATTTTGCGCATCGTTTGTATAATCTCTCATCATAACGATATCGAGTTCTTTAGTTCCTTTGAAATTTGTCATATCCAACTGAAGAACACCAACAACATTAACATTGCGAGTTTTGAAATCTTTAGCGATTGCCTTCGAACCTAAAAGCCCAACTTCTTCACCGGCATAGGCCATGAACTTGATTGTTTTTTCTGGTTGGTAAGAGCTTGTTGCAAGAACACGAATAATTTCTGTTACCGTTGCAATCCCTGAAGCATTATCATCAGCTCCTGGTGCTGTTGAAGTCGCTCCACCGAAAGAACCATTGATTGAATCCTGGTGACCACCAACAATGATAACTTCATCAGACTTACCTTTCAAAGTAAGAATAACTGATGGCTGATCCCATTGAGAGTGAGCGAAAAATTCAACTGTAGCATCTGAACGATTCTTTACAAGTTCTGCCCAAGTATCTTTGATCCATGTAGCAGAAGCTTTACCAAATTCGCCTTTGTAATAACGATTTTTGAAGCTCGATAATTTTGTGATTGTTTGGAAAATATTTTCAGACTTCACTTCTGTTAGAAGCGGCTTAATCAAACTTTCTTGATCAAGGTTGTAGTTGGCAAATTCATTATTCTTTGCAAATTTTTGCTCGCTTTCCTGACCAGCAAGTAAATCGTACGCTTCTGCAAGATCGTCATGAACCATGAATCCACCACAACGATTAAAATTTCTATGCATAAACATAGAAAGCCATGGCAGAGCTTCTTCATCAATTTGAATGATTGAAATGTTTCCTTCTGTCTGAACGGCCTGCATACGTTTTCCAAAAGTTTTTTCAGAAAAGTTCAATGCATCTGCATCGATAGAAATTGTCACTTCTTTGGTTTGGGCGAAAGTGGGAGCAGCAATCATTGCTAGTGCTAGGATAAAGGCGTTCATGCGTTTCATAATTCAATCCTTAAAAGGTAATCATCCATGATTATTAATAAAAGTGTGGGACATTGATTTTGATTTGTCTAATTTTCTGTCCTTTTCTCTTCTTACTTCTTAGAATATTTTTAGATTATTTAGACGGAGATTTTTTTATGATGGCCACTTGGTTAACTGAGACTTTCAAAATTCGCTATCCCATTATTCTCGCACCAATGTTCTTAGTGAATAATAATAAGATGTTAATTGAGGCCGCTAAACACGGAATCATCGGGTGCATACCATCTCTGAACTACCGAACCCCTGCAGAATTTGAGACTGCGTTAAAAGAATTAAACGTCGCCTGCAATGGAAAGTTTGGAATCAATCTCATAGTAAATAAGTCAAATATTCATCTCAATTCACATCTTGAGATGCTGGAAAAGACTCCACCAGCATTTATCATTACTTCTCTGGGATCACCGGAAGAAACAATCAAAAGATTAGCTCCATTGGGCGTGAAAATTCTCTGTGATGTCGTTGATGTTGATTATGCAAAAAAAGTTGAATCACTCGGGGCCCATGCTTTAATAGCCGTTAACTCCGGAGCTGGAGGGCACGCAGGAAATATTCCACCATCAGTTCTTGTTCCAATGCTTTTAAAAGAAACAAAACTTCCGGTGATTTCTGCTGGAGGTGTAGGAACGGGAGCTGCACTACTATCAGCACTCGCACTTGGAGCTGAAGGTGTATCAATTGGATCACCATTCATTGCTACTGTTGAATCTGGAGTATCAGACGAATATAAAAAAGCTGTCGTTCAATACGGAGCTAAAGATATCGTGATGACGACACAAATTTCAGGAACACCGTGCCCTGTTATTGCCACTGATTATGTTAAAAAAATCGGTACTCAACAAAACTTCATAGAATCGTTTCTCAACCAAAATAAAAAATTAAAAAAATATGCCAAGATGCTGACTTACTACAAGGGAATGAAGGCCATTGAAAAAGCTGCGTTCTCTGCCACCTATCAGACTGTTTGGTGTGCTGGACCTTCGATTGAATTTACAGAAAAAATTGAAAATGTTCAGACGATCATTGAAAGATTGGTAAGAGAGTATGAAGAAGCATTTGAAAAACTATTAAAAAGAAAGGGAGCTTAACAGCTCCCTTCTCTATTCTAATTTACCGTAATCCACACATTATAAATTCCATGTTTTCTTACCAGTCGATTGAAGAGGTATCCATTATCAGGATGCACTCGAATACAACCATGACTTGCTGGTGTTCCTAGACGACTCCAGTTTCCTCTCGTTGTTCCGTGAATGGCATATCCACCAGAGATGAAAACAGCATAAGGCATATTACCTAATCCGTTATAATCGCCATCTGGATAACGTGTGGATGTATAGCGGTCATAAATTCTTCCGTTTGGATGGCGATCAAAATCTGGTGTCGTGTAACCGGCCTTACCTGAAGATACTTTCCATGTGTAAGTTAGAACACCATCCAGATATAGGTATAGTCGTTGAGCTCGCTTATCAACATCGGCCCAAACTGGACAGGAGTTTCTGTAGCAAGTTGCTTTCAACATTCCATCGAGATCGAAAGGAAGAAAAGCTGACTTACCAGTTTCTCTTTCGTATTCGGCATCCATCTCTTTTAGTTTTTGTTCAATATTGGGATCTGCTGGATTCAATTCATCAAGAATATTTCCGACACTTTCACCAGCATGAGCGTTCATCAAGGTGAGAGCGAACGTTAACAAGAGTGCCTTCATTTCCAAATCTCCTTTTTGAAGTTGTAGCTTTTCCGTAGCTACATTTTTTATCACCCAAAAAAATTTCAGTGCAAAGACTGAATGAGACTAAACCATCAGGCCATTGCTTGATGGAAATTTTCTTATCAGTGAAATTTTGTAGTGTGAAAAAGTAACTGA
>CBIHOP010000185.1:0-6811 GCA_966211385.1 uncultured Bacteriovorax sp. | reverse complement strand
ATATATGTTCTTGAACCACGCAAACTAGCCGCAAAATTAGCATCTCATTATGTGGCCAGTAGTCTCGGCGAAAAAGCGGGCGAGAGTGTTGGGCACATATTTAAGTATGAAAGAGTTGCCAGCAATTCGACACAAATTCTGTTTATCACAGAAGGTACATTCCTGAGGTTTTTGTCACAAGATTCGCGTCTCGAAAATTGCGATGTCGTTATTCTCGACGAATTCCATGAACGCCATTACCAAACGGATGTTGCTCTAAGCTTTCTTCTAAAAATTAAGGAAGTTAATCCCTCGCTAAAAATCATCATCATGTCGGCCACAATCGATTTATCAGAACTTCAGAACTTGCTTCAAGAGCGAGTGGAAACGATTGAACTCAATGAGCGTCGATTTGATTTAAAAATTGATTACCTTCCAAATGATACATTAATTTTAAAAGAACCATTGGAACGAAAAGTTTATACGGCCTTTAAATCAATTGAAAACAGAGCAGGGCACGTCCTTATCTTTTTGCCCGGAATGTATGAAATAAATTTGTGTGCAGACCTCTTGGCAAAGACAAATTATCAAATCGTTCTTCTTCATGGAGAGTTGTCCGGTGTCACAATTGATGAGAGCTTTGAGGATCTTTCGAAGAAAAAAATTATCCTCTCAACAAATATTGCGGAAAGCTCTGTCACCATTCCTGGAGTCCGTACCGTCATTGATTCCGGTCTTCATCGCACAAGTAGACTTAATCCCATCACGCGTTTACCACTGATAGAATTGAAAAAGATTAGTCAATCATCGGCCATACAAAGAGCGAATAGAGCATCTCGCGAAGACGATGGTCTGGCGATCAGACTCTATTCAGAATTCGATTTTCAAGGCCGGCAAATTTTTGATCCACCTGAAATTAATCGAACTGATTTAAGTGAACTCATTTTAAATTCGCTGCTACTTTATAAAACATCAGTAGAAGATTTAAATTTTGTCACTCCACTCAATCAACTGGAACTTAAAAATTCTAAAACCTATTTGGAACACATAGGACTTCTAGAAAATTCGGCCCTGACTGAAGATGGTATTCGCCTTGCTCAGACACCATTTCATCCACGTATGGCCAAGATTCTTGATGTAGCGGCCCGCTGTGGAAATTCTACTTTTCAAAAGGTTTCGCAAAAGCTTGCAGACATCGTTGAGCCTAAGAGAGTGGATAGGTTTACTTCGCTGGCGAAAAAGCATTTTAAAATTCAGAACGGTCCGGATGATGAAATTGAAAAATGTTTTCTTTTTGGATTCATCGATCAAATAGCCAAATTAAAAAACAAAGACCATTTGATACACATGAATGGTGAAACGTACGCCGTTGCCGATTCACTGGCAGATAGGATCGATCCAAGACACCCTCTTTGGATCATACTGAATGTTGATAATCGAAATCGTGTGACGAGTATCATGCCCATAGAAGAAGATTGGTTGTTCGATTTACCGCATTTTCCGATTGAAGAAGATGATGAAATTGATTTTGATCCTTACTCATTTAAATTGCGCCAGGAGCGAGTTAGTAGAATTGGGGCCATTGTTTTAAATCGTGAAAAAATTCTTAATGGTTCTATTTCTAAACGTTCAGAAGACGTAATTCTCAAGCAGTTAAAAAATGTCCTTCAAGAAAAATGCAAAGAAGAACAATTTTTACGTATCGTTTTTTTTGAACAATTTACCACCGAAAAAATTGAAAATTTTCCAACTGAAGAGTGGTTGCGTTCACAATTGCCGTTTCTTGTTCATGGAGGAGATTATGGCTGGAGTGAACTTATAGAAATCTACACTCAGGAAATTTTTAATTTTCTCAACACCGATGGAACCTATGATTTAGAAACGGATCTACCGTTGCAACTTTCACTTCATGACAAACGTAAAGTTCCGCTTCATTACGATTTATCAAATGGAGTTCACTGCCAATCATATATTCAGGATTTTTTTGGACTGAACACCGTTCCTGTTGTTCTTAAAGGTAAAGAGAAAGTAAAAATTCATCTGCTCGGTCCACATAAGCGCCCGTTGCAAGTAACTCAGGATCTTCCCAGTTTTTGGAGTAAAACATACAAAGAACTCTACAACGAACTCAAGCGCGATTATCCACGCCACTACTGGCCGCTTGAGCCGCAAAAAGCAAAACCGATTCTTCTTTTAAAGAACGTTCCTACTTCGGACAAATGAATTGGCAATCAATTTTTCCCAGATAAACATTTGTTACAGGACATTTAAGAAATTCTGCATTCCTCGGCCATAGGAAGTTACATTCAAAATCTGTTGAACATTTTTTTGAAAACCCTTCTTTGACAGAATAACCAGTCGGACATTTGAGCAAATTGTGATCACCACAAATATAAGCAGGCATTCCGCTCATTCCACTTTGTGGCATAGAGACTGTGGCGGGCTGACAATCTTCACCACCAAAAGGGAGATTAGACCATTTACCATTATCCTCACACACGTGCTCTTTTGCAGGACATTTGCCATTCTCGCAAGGCCTGTTGCTTGAATATGTTCGAATCTTTGTGCCCCAAGGAACTTTGTAATTTCCAAAAGGATGTTGGCAATCAATCATGATTTTAGAAAAATCAGGACATTTTACTGGAGTGCCATTCATAAAATCGCTGAGTGAAACTAGCGGAGAATTTCTACCATTGGCAGGTGGAGCATAACAGCGTGTGAATACTTTAGGATCCGTACTTCCCGAAGGACAAACTTTACTTATTTCGAAATGGTGAACTCCTTTTTCATCGGTAATCGAAGTTCCCATGTGAATATCTCGCTGAGCATTGGCTTCATCCGAACAATGTAAACGCTGTTGCTTGAACAAAGGATTAACTTCTAATGAGTGGCCTTTCATGATCATTTCACCTAGAAGAGGTTGATTTGATTCATCGACGATCACACCTGTCGCCCATCCAGGTCTATTATTAAAAAAATCGTCCGGGCGATTTGGGCACTTTATACTTTCATTATTAGTGATGTTATTGATGTTTTTTCTAGGGCCATCAAATTTCTTGCTCCAAGGCCCGTTGAATGTACACCAAATTTCTTCTCCCAATAATTTACAGAGCTCTTTTGGAATTCCAATCTCACCACGTTCATTCATTTTATGAAAATGCATTGCTAGAACGATGTGAGTAGCATAGGCATTAGATGCTTGGTTATAATCACCGCAAGCAACACTTGCTTGAGAGAGATATCCTCCAACCTGAATATTATTCTCATTTGATAAAGTAATTTTAAACGAGTCGTATTTTTCCGGAAACAGATAGTAGTCTTTCGATGCCTCCTTCCATTTTTCCCATTTTTCAGCGCTCTGATTATTGGCATTTCCTTGTTTAATAGTTTCACCGAATTTTTTGGAAAGCTCTTGTTCTTTGTCAGTTGGCTTGCTTTGGTCAAAGCTTGCCCCATTAGAATTAACAGTCTTTTTAAAGTTTTGTGAAAGTGATTCTGTTTTAGCTAAGTGAGAATAAGCTTTTTTTATGTCGTTGTTAATTTGGGCCCTGCTGTTGCAAAGATTCAATAGAGTAGTTTTGCTTTTGTCATATGAAACATTTCCTATGATATTTTTTTTACTCGCACTACCTGCAGAATTATTACAAATTAAATCCCACTGATCATTTGTTAATTCAACACTCACATTTACATCAACTGAATTTTGCTTCGCTAACTTTTCAAGTTCTTCAATCTGGCGAAGGATACTATCTCTTAGATCATCGACATAAGCAGTTTGGTTCTTTGAATATGGTATTTCAGCGCTAAGTTTTTTTTGTAAAGTTGGTTTTGTTACTGGGTGCTCAACAGAAGATGAATTTAAATTATTTTTAAGGACAGAACCAATTTCAATTCCATCAGGATTCAGCAGAACAAAGTGATCATTAGGATTTAATTGACTGATATCGATTATTTCGGAAAGGCTGCCATTTGATTTATTGATGTTAGGGCCCACTTGCAAGTTTTCAGTGATGTTCCAGATCTTATACATACCAGGTGAATCGTTTTCAGATAGAGAGTATTCTAAAAAAATCTTCTGTCCGTCCGAAGATTTCAGAATTTTGATACCTGCAAATAATTCATTTGATAAAATTATGAACGCAAAAATAAAGCTGATTACTAACTTCACAAGACTTCCTAAGAAGAGGTTTATTAGTATTTTAGCTTCAGTTAAAATATTCTCAAAGAAGGTTAAGCTTCAGATAACCTCAATTAGTCATCTCGGGATCTTACTTCGATTAACTCAATTTTGAAGTGCAAATTAGAATGGGGCTTTATGAGCTCCCCGATTTGGCGTTCGCCGTAGGCAAGGTGAGAGGGTACATAAAGGTTTCTTTTTCCGCCTTCTTTCATGCCGATGAGGCCCTGATCCCAGCCTTTAATTACTCGACCAGTACCAAAAACAAATTGAAAAGGCCTGCCTTTGGCCAGAGAGGAATCGAATAAGGTTCCATCATCAAGAAAACCTTCATAATGGGCCAGGCATAATGAACCTTTTTTAATTTCTTTACCTGATCCTAATAAAATATCTTCAATTAATAATTCTTTGCCGTTCATTATTCACCCTATGAGAATTGAGTTCTTAATATAAAATAAAAAGTTAGTTAGTTCAAACTGTCCCGCATGCAATCTCTACTAAATCACAGTGAGCATTCCAGAGATTTATGTGATATATCTTATTTATGAATATTGAAAATCAATATGCTTCACATTCAGATTTTGAAAAGAAATACCTGGCTGAAAAGAAAAAATTCGAAGCCATCTTCTATGGTTCAGAAACAGCGCTTGTACTTTTTAAAGGTCCGCATTTTATCATTGAAATGCACAATGAAAAGTATCAGCAGATTTATCAAGGACGTCCTCTCCTTGGTCACCCTTTAACGAAAGTCGTTCCAGAATTAATGACCTCGCATTTTCCTGAAATATTGAAATGTGTTTATGAAACAGGCGAGCATTTCATGAGCACCGAAGGCACAGTTCGTCTGTACGATTATAAAACGGGAAAATTAGTCGATCGTTATTTTGATACGACATTTTCAAGATTAGATTTTGGTGATGGTGAATATCGAATCATGGCCACACCAAGAGAAGTTACTGATAGAGTTATCGCGCGAAAAAAATTAGAGCAAAGTTTAAGAGATTTAGAGCAAGAAAAAGAATTACGCGAAAAATTTGTATCTGCGCTAACTCACGATTTACGAACTCCACTTGCGGTTGTAAAAATTGGAGCTCAAATTCTCATGCGAAAGGCCAATAAACCAGATGCGATAAAAGAAATTGGTGATCGAATTGTTCACAGCATGGATCGTGCTGAGCGAATGATCCGCGATCTGCTAGATGTGAATAGAATAAAGGCCGGTAAACCAATTCCACTTTCAATTAGTAATTGTCAGATGGATTCGATCTTAGAATATGTTCATCAAGATTTGAGAGAGATTTTTGGAGAGCGTTTTCAATTTATCAATAATACAAAAGGACTCACCGGCCATTGGGACAGCATGGCCCTCCAGAGAATTATTGAAAATTTAGCAAGTAATGCCGTTAAATACGGCGCTAAAAATAAAACCGTTAAAGTTACTGTTTCTGAAGAAAACAAAGGAGTGAACATAGAAGTTCACAATGAAGGACATCCACTTTCTCTGTAAGAGCAGATTACACTTTTCGGTGAATACAATCGCTCAGAATCAGCACAATCAAGCGGCCAGATTGGATGGGGTATAGGACTCACACTCGTTAAAGCACTTTCTGAAGGATTAAAAGGTGAGGTAACTGTTTTAAGTAACAAAGAGCTTGGAACAATCTTTAAAGTTTATCTGCCACTTGATTCTCGCAATCAAGAATCAGAACCAGGTTCAAAACTGTAAATCTCACATACTTTCTCAAGGCCCAATTTCATGCATATTGGTGCCGAAGTTTTTTCCAGGCAATGGATCACCCCAGGAATATTTTTGCTCTTTAAAAGCTCCAGGCGATGTTTTACGAGCGTTTTGTAAATCCCTTGCCCACGTTTATCTGGATTCACAGCAGATCCCATCAAGTAAGCATAATCATCAAAGAAGCGAATAGCTGATGTTCCCACTGCCATTCCATTTAGATAAGCAATGAAATTTTGTTCAGTTGAATCTTTATCTTCAAACTCCATAAGTTTCTGTTGGCGTAGATAATCAAGCCCCGGAGCGGGAACGCCCCATGCCGCTTGCTGAACTTTCAACCAGTCTTCCAATGTGTCTTCTGTTAATAACTTTATGGATACATTTTTATTAACTGGAAAATGAATTTCATCAGGATCAACGTAAAAAGCGAAGAGAGTATCGCGAAGAACTAAGCCTTTGTCTGTGAGAATTTGTTTTAGATTGGCCGGTTTTGAAGAGGGACAAATTTTTATCCTATAACCGACATTCAGGTTTTTGTATTTCGTTATGGCCGCATCGATTTTTTTAATTGCTTCTTCTTCTGATAATTCGATTCTCAGAATCCCGTTAAGATATGAGACAGGAGCGTGTGGGGTAGTTACTTGAACCCAACTATTGGTCCACTCAATTTCATTCATTCCGTCAGACGTAAGCAATTCCCATGTTGGACGTTCAACAAGTCTTAATTTTTCAGCAGGTGTAAGTTTCATGATCTAGTGTTCCATTCACAATTAACGCATTTTTCACGCTAACTTTGCCTATGATTTTCTTTGTGATTAAGGTTAAATAAAAAGCCGGATTTAGACAAACTTTTAGAGGATATTGATTATGGAAACTAAACTTACTCAAATTGAATTTCCCCTTCACAATGGAAAACACAC
>CBIHOP010000184.1:0-6814 GCA_966211385.1 uncultured Bacteriovorax sp. | reverse complement strand
TTACCTCTAGTAGTACGTGACACTAATTATGATTTTAATTCGCTTTCTTTAAATTTTTCTTACTTGTTTTCTAGTGAAGCATCTAATTGAAGATCTTCAACCGTTACTTTGTAACCAGCAGTTACATTGTTAGATTGCTTATATTCAAGAAACGCTTCTTTACTTAAAATCTGGAGAAGGTAAGATTTAAGTTTGTTTTTTACATCGTCTGGAATTGAAGCTTCAGCACCTTCAATTGTTCCACGAAGGAAACCTTTGCGGTGATCGTCGATCACAACAACGTTTTTGTAGATCATTGGCATAAGGCCAATTCTTTGCTCTTCAATAAGAAGATTCATGAAGTTTTTTGTCGTAGCTGAAAGTCCAAGCTTGTTCATAACAGCTTCAAGTACAGCTAGTTTTTCATCAGCAGTGAAAACTTCTAAGAAAAGAAGAGTTTCAAGATCGTTGCTCTTATTGATTGTCTCAGTAAGCTTTGTGAGTTCAGACGTTAAGTCCAATTTCATTTCGTCAGACATTTCAACAATAGCTTGAGCGTAGGCTTTCGCGATAATTTGTTCTTTCACGTTAATCCCTTATTAGCGAAGTTCAGAAACAATTTTTTGAGTAGCGCGAGTTTTCATGTCCGCGTTTCCTTTAATTGTCTCTTGAGTTTTCTCAATAACTTTATTGATTAGTTCTTGATTCATTTTTTCGACAAGCTCATTTCTTTCGCCTTCGATTTTGTTTTCAAGATCGCGTTTTACACGTGCGATAGTCGCTTGTGTTTCACTTGCTTGAGTTTTTGCAAAATTGTTAGCGTCAGCTTCGTAATCAGATTTGATTTTTGCAACTTCTGAATCGAGGTTTTTCATTTTTGCTTGAAGAGAGTTCAATCTTTCTTGAGCAGCTTTATTTTTTTCAGCAGCAGAGTTCATCAACGATTTAACATCGTCATGTTTCTTGTTGAACATTTCAATGACTGGTTTTTTTAATTTCCAGAAGAGGAAACCAGCGAGTACAGCAAAGTTAATTGCTGGGTACATGAGATCAGCAATAGATGGTTCGTGGTGCCCACCTTTTGCAGCAGCAAATGCTTGAGAGCTTAGAGCTGCGAACATAAATGAATACTTCATCAATGATTTCATTTAAATCCTTATTTAGTTAATTTATCGAGTAGGTTTGAAGAAAGTTTTTCAGCTTCGGCCATAACAACATTTCTTTTTTCTGCTAATTCTTTCACGAGAACACTTTTCTTAGCTTCGTACTCTGCAGTTAATTTTTCTTCTGCTGAAGTGAGAATGTCTTTTTCAGCAGCAAGAGCATCGTTCTTTTTCTTAGTAGCGATAGCTTGTGAATCTTGGTGTGTTTTTTCAATCTTCCCTTTGTATTGCTCAGAGAGATCGTCAGCTTGTTTGAAAATGTGGTTTGCACTTGAATCAAGCTTTGTTGTTTTTGCTTCACGAAGATCTAGAATTTCTTGAATTCTTTTGAACAGAAGTGGAGCAATAATATTAAAACCAACAATGAAAAGAATGAATTGTATGATTACTGTTTGATCGATTTTTAGTGACTTGATAATCGTCAATTGAAAGAAATTATTAAGCATATCCATAGAGATGAAAGCTCCCGTTCTGCGCTATTAGCAAGGATAGTGGAATTACGAACTTTTTTTTGTCACTAATTGATAATGGTTACCGGCGTTTCCGTCAAGGAAATTTAAGATAATCGATGTGTTTGACGCGGATTAAACTTGGGTATTTTTCTTATCACGCATTTTAGTTGTTCCGTGGAATATAACGCCCTCTTCTACAATTAAACTAGGTGTAGTTATGATTCCTTCAAAACGCGCGGGTTTCAATATTTCTACTCGAGAGCTAGCCTTGATGTTCCCTTTAACGGATCCAGCGATGATGATGATGTTTGCGTTAATATCAGCGTTGATGATCGCGCCTTCAGAAATGACGACGGTATCGTTGGAGAAAACACTTCCATTAACGATGCCAGCGATTCTGGCCGTTCCGTTAAAAGATAAGTTGCCTTCAAATTTACAGCCCTCTTCGATGATGGCCGAAACTTCTCCACGACGTCTTTCCATAAACATGATTCCTTTAAACAAAAAGTGGTCCTATGGGACCACTCTTTATGCACAAATTTGTGTTCAATTAAATTTTACTTCGAAAGAAGGAATTCATAAATATCGTTAAATTCTGCCTCATTCGAGAATTTAAGAATGATTTGTCCTGAACCATTTTTTCCAGAAGTAATGCCGTAATGAAATCCTGTTTTTTGTTCAAGAGACTTTCTAAATTGATCAAGCTTCTCATCGAAAAATGGATTTGATTTCGGCGCTTTTTCTTTAAGCGGTTTTTTAGCCTTTATAGCTTGTTCTAGCTCACGAACTGACCAAGTCTTAGCAACGGCTTCGTTAGCGAGTCTAATGGCATCCTCACGCTCTTTAACAGCAGCTAGAATTTTAGCGTGTCCAAACGAAAGCATTTCTTTTTGAAGAAGATCAATTACAGGGCGTGGAAGATTTAAAACGCGTAGAAAGTTCGCAATAGTTGAGCGTTCCTTTCCAAGTTTCTTCGCCACTTCTTCTTGTGTGAGTTTGTATTCATTCATGAGTTGATAATAAGCAAGAGCTTCTTCAACACAGTTCAGATCTGAACGCTGAACGTTTTCAATGATCGACATGATCATTTTCTCACGATCAGTTGCTCTCTTCACCACTACAGGAACTTGTTCAAGGCCAGCTTTTTTAGCTGCTCTTAATCGTCTCTCTCCGGCCACAAGTTCAAATTGTCCGCCTTCAAGTTCAGCAACGATTAACGGCTGAATAATTCCGTTTTCTTTAATTGATTCTGAAAGCTCTTCTAGATCTTTTTCTTTAAAAATTTTTCTTGGTTGATTTGGATTTGTTTTAATTGAACCAACATCAACAAGCAAAGGAGTATTCTCTACTCTCACTTCAATTTCTTTTTCTACAGGAACAGCTGGTGCTTCTGAATTATTGAAGTGAGCATTGTATGTTTGATTCACAACTGTTGCTGGTGCAGCGTCGTGAAGAAGAGATGCAATACCTTTACCTAATGCCATTTTTTTAGCCATAACAACTTCCTCTGAGACTACTGCTCAAACACTGGTGGTTCATCGAATGAAATATTACTTAAATCTGGAATCGCACTCATGAGTGCATCTTCTGGCTCTCTCGCTACTTCTACTTTTGCAGCTGGTGCGACAGGTGCATCTTGTGCAACAACTTTTGCAGTTGTGGCAGCAGGTGCAGATTTAAATCTTTCTTTCAAAATTAATTCTTTTGCGAGAGCAAGATAAGCTTCACTTCCCTTCGATTCAATATCGTAGAGAATAACTGGTTTTCCGAATGAAGGACATTCAGCAAGCTTCACGTTACGTGGAATAATAGTTTTGAAAACAACATCACCAAAGTGCGTTTTAATTTCATTCACAACTTGCTTATGCAGACCCGAACGAGAATCAAACATCGTTAAAAGAATTCCATCTAATTCAAGATTTGGATTCAGTGATGTTCTAATTAATCGAACAGTGTTCAAGAGCTGAGCAAGACCTTCCATTGCTAAATACTCTGTTTGCATTGGAACAATGTACGAGTGAGCAGAGTTCAATGCGTTTACAGTTAAAAGTCCCAATGAAGGTGGACAATCGATGATGATATAGTCGTAATCGTTTTCTACTGATTTGAAAGCTTGTTTCAATTTTGATTCACGAGCGAACAAACTTACGAGTTCAATTTCTGCACCTGAAAGATTGTTATCAGAAGGGCAGATATGAAAATATGGAAGTTCACTCTCATAGATCGCTTCCTTGATATCAATCTGACCAATGAGTGCGTGGTAAATGTTCTTACCCGCGAAAGTTTCTTTTGATAATCCGATACTAAGTGAGCCGTTACCTTGTGGATCTAGATCAATTAGTAGAGTTTTTTTCTCAGCTACTGCTAGACACGCTGCCAAATTTACTGATGAAGTTGTCTTTCCAACGCCACCTTTTTGGTTCATCATTGCAATGATTTTAGCCATTTACAATCCCCTTATTGTGTGAATTTAGACTATTTTATACCGATAAATTTGCTTATTGTAACTGTGAAAATTGAATATTTTTTGGAGTTTTTGTTCCACGTAGAACATTTTTATTTTTGAAGCCAAGCAACAATCTTCCTTCAGTACCTGGCACATCGTATGATGTTTCTTCGATCACTTCCCAATCGTCGAGCATTGGTTCAATGTCTTCGAGGTCGTAAAAATTTGGACCTTTATAGAAGAAGACATAAAGGTTGTTGTTCGTTTTAAATAAAGGCAGCAAGTCACAAACTTTTCCAACGGCCTTGAATGTAACAACAGCGTCGCGATTGAAAATGACTTCCTCAAATCTTTGATGCATGAGCTTGGTGTTTTTTAAATCTAAGCGCTCAGCGATCTTGGCTACCGTCTGTGCTTTTTTTGCTCTTGCATCCATTCCATAAAATTTTTTATCAGGATTCATGAATGCCATAGGTAGGATGGGAAATCCCCCACCGAATCCGATGTCGACCATCACTTTTGTTTTTTCCAAACACTTCTTGAAAGCTGCGCTCTCTTCTTGTGGAAGTATGCTGTCTCTTATCTGCTTTTGGAAAAACTCTTCAGGCGATTCAATTCTCGTGAGATTTATTCCGGCAAACTCGCCGGTTAAGAGGTCGAGGTACTTCTGGCTAAATTCATTTATATTCATACAAGGTTTCCTGCAACGTAAGCGAGAGTGGCAGGCCTAATTCCTTCCATTCTTTGAAGCTGGCCAAATGTTTCTGGCCTAATCTGTTTGATTCGAAGCTTGCACTCGAATGAGATATTCTTTGATTCGGCCAAGACTTCCCAGTTTATCTTCTTCTTGCTCAAGCGATTTATCTTTTCACTTTCTACAAGCGCTCTATCGATATAGCCTTCGTATTTGGCGGAAATAGCAACTGTTCGAATAACGTCTGGGTTAAATTGTGCACCCATAGATTCAGTTTCAGATTTAAGAGTTTCGATTGGGTTTAAATTAGGTCTTCTTAATAACTCTTTTAAAGAGATATTTGTTTCAAGCGAGCCATACCCTTTTTCATCGAAAATCTTCTTTGTTTCTGCCTGTGCATAGTACATGGTATTTTCGATAAGATTTTCGAGAATTTCAGCTTCATCGAGGAAGTTTTCTTGGAAAACATCAAGTTTCGAAGTTAAATCCATCGCCTTTCTGTATTTCGACATCCTTTGAATCGTATTGTCTTCACGAACGTAAAGTCTGTTTTCAGAACGCGCGGTAAATAGTCTATAAGGCTCATCTCTTCTATTTGAAACCAAATCTTCGACCATAACTCCAATATAGGAGTCATTTCTGTCTAAAATAAGACTTTCTTTATTCAAAAAACTCAAAGAAGCATTAATTCCGGCGATAATTCCTTGCCCAGCGGCCTCTTCGTAACCAGAAGTCCCGCAAACCTGGCCGGCAAAGTACAATCCAGGCAGTGATTTGTACTCCATTGTTCGTGAAAGTTCAGAAGTATCAACAACGTCGTATTCAACTGCGTATCCATGAATGAGGATTTTTGCTTTTTCGAGCCCGGCAATTGTACGAATAAAGCTCTCTTGAACGTCTTTTGGTAGAGAAGTCGAAATCCCATTGGGATAAATCGTCTCTACGTCCAGTCCTTCTGGCTCAACAAAGACGTGATGAACGTCTTTTTCAGTATAGCGGAAGGCTTTATCTTCAATAGATGGACAATATCTTGGTCCAACACCTTTAATTTGTCCGTTAAAGATTGGCGATCGCTCTTTATTTGCTCTAATAATGGATAATGTTTCGCTATTTGTGCGAGTGAGATAACAATTTACTTGTTTTGAGTTCCTTTCAAAGGGTTTTGCAAGAGAAGAAAAGTTTCTTGTGCCTGAATCACTCTCTTGTGGTTCCATTTGACTGTAGTCGATCGTGTTTTTATCCAATCTCGGTGGAGTTCCTGTCTTAAATCTATTGGGAAGTGTCTTTATTTCTGAAAAAAGATCTCCAAGACCTACTGAAGGCTTGCACTCTACTCTTCCTCCCGAAGTTTGCTCTTCTCCGGTGTGAAGTTTTCCATTGAGAAAAGTACCAGTTGTAACAATGACTTTTTTTGCTAAAAAAGTGCTTCCTTCTTCTGTTTGGACAACAAAGCCGGATTCACTTTTCGTTACGGCCTTAACCATTTCTCGAACGATGAAAAGATTGTCGATAGATTCTAAAAGTTCTGTTGCGTATTTAGTATAAAGCTCTTTGTCGACTTGCACTCGTGTTGATTGAACTGCGAATCCCTTAGACTCGTTGAGAGTGCGGAACTGTATGCCAGCCTTGTCGGCGATCATTCCCATCATTCCGCCAAGAGCATCAATCTCGCGAACGACTTGTCCCTTTCCTACTCCACCGATTGCTGGATTACATGGAGTCGACGCAAGACTTGCACCGGGCCCAGAAATGAGTCCGACTTGTAAGCCGAACTGCGATGAAATGTAAGCGGCTTCGGATCCGGCGTGACCTCCGCCAATAATTAGAATGTCGAAATTTTTTTTCATATATTTTGTTCTACGTGGAACATTTAACTTTAGTACTATCTCTGCGGTAAATTGCGTGTGTGATTTGTAATGCCGATCGTAAAAAATGTCTACTTCCCTATACAGAAATTCGAAAAGATTGAATTAAGTACATCATCTGGTGAGACGATTCCTATGAGTTCTGCTAAGTGATTGCCTAGGATGTTTACTTCTGAAGATAGAATGGCTACGTCTGTTAAGCCTTTGATATTATT
>CBIHOP010000183.1:0-6873 GCA_966211385.1 uncultured Bacteriovorax sp. | reverse complement strand
TAGTTCCATCAAAAGATTCAGAACTTGCGCTTGAATGGAAACATCGAGGGCCGAAACTGGCTCATCTAAAATGAGAATTTTTGGACGAAGCATGAGAGCGCGCGCAATCCCTAATCGCTGGCGTTGACCACCGCTGAATTGGTGTGGGTAGCGTTTTGCAAACTCTGGACGCAGACCAACTTTTTTCATCATTTCCATAACAAGAGTTTCGATTTCTGCTGCTGATTTATCCGTATTGATTCTTAAGGGATCGGCGATGATATCGAACGCTTTCTTGCGAGGATTCAATGATTGATAAGGGTCCTGGAAGACCATTTGAATTTGAGAGTGGAAATCTTCCGCACTCATATCTTCAAAAGCACGACCATCGATTTTTAAATCACCAAGTGTCTTCTTTTCAAGCTGAGTGAGAACTTTTGCCAGCGTACTTTTTCCACAACCTGATTCACCAACGATCCCTAAAGTTTCGTTTGGGGCAAGTGTGAAATTGATATTGTTAAGAGCGCGCAGTTGTTTTGTCTCTGCAAACATCTTTTTGATTTCGTAAATCTTAGAAACATTTTTGACTTCGAGGAGTGAGGTCATGAGCGAGCTCCTTTAATCAGAGGGTGCAGGCAACGGTACTCATGCTGATCTTTAAAAAGTTCGATCGGTGCAAGTGTGCAGTCTGTTTGGCGGGCGCTACAACGAGGATTGAACTGACAACCATTAGGTCTCTCGTGAAATGCCGGAACAATTCCCGGAATACTCGGAAGATCCGATTTTGGTTCACGGATATGAGCGCTCGGACGCGAGTTTAAAAGACCTGCTGTATAGTGATGGCGTGGGTGACGAAGAACTTCATTGGTTTCTCCACTTTCCACTAATTCACCAGCGTACATAACCTGAATGCGCTCACTGTATTGGGCGACAAGACCTAGGTCGTGTGTGACCAGGATGACGGCCATATTATTTTTTTGCTGAAGCATTTTAAGGAGTGAAAGAATTTGCTTTTGAATGGTCACATCGAGAGCTGTTGTTGGCTCATCGGCGATGAGAAGTTCAGGGTTACATGAGATCGCCATAGCGATCATCACCCTTTGGGCCATTCCTCCGGAAAGTTCAAACGGATAAGATTTTAAACGATCTTTTGGCGATGGAATTCCCACTAGAGTGAGAAGTTCTACAGCTCTGTTACGTGCTTCTTGTTTTGAAATATTTTCATGTTCAAGAATTGTTTCGACCAATTGAAACTCAACTGTGAGGAAAGGGTTGAGTGCTGTCATCGGATCCTGGAAAATCATCGACATTTTTTTTCCACGCCATGATCTTCTTTTGCTTTCTGATAAAGACAATAATTCCTGCCCATCAAAGTTCATCGATTTTGCAGTTACGATAGCATTATCAGGCAGAATGCCCATGAGGGCGAGGTTCGTAATACTTTTACCTGAACCAGATTCACCTACAACTCCAAGCATCTCTCCTTTTTTTAAATGGAAAGAAAGATCACGAATGGCGTGCAGGGGAGTTTTGCTCCTGTCTGTCTTAAAATGGATGTTGAGATTATTTATCGTTAGTAAGTCACTCATTTTAACTCTGTTTTTTTAATCTCGGATCAAGCGCATCTCTAAGACCGTCGCCGAGAAGGTTAAAGGAGAGAACAACAATCAAAATACAAAGTCCTGGAAGTGTAACCATCCAAGGTGAGCTTTCAATAAAACTGCGAGCATCTGATAACATCGTTCCCCATTCTGCCATTGGGGCCTGAGCGCCTAAACCTAAAAAGCCGAGGGCCGCACAGTTTAAAATTCCATCACTGAATCCAAGTGTCGCTTGAACAATAAGCGGAGCTAAACAGTTAGGAAGAATTTCGATAAACATTAAACGGAAGTGTCCTGCTCCATAAAGTTTTGCAGCAGATACATATTGTCTGTTTTTTTCAACCATCACTTGCGCGCGAATGATCCTTACAAAGTTGGGAATGGCCACCACACTGACGGCAACGATTGCGTTTGAAATACCAGGTCCTAAGACCGCCACGATCACTATGGCGAAGAGAATACTTGGAAGTGACATGATGAGATCAGTGATTCTCATGATTGTTTTATCAACGAAGCCGCCGTAGTAACCAGCAAAGACACCGAGAATTGTTCCGGCAATCAATGAGAGAATGACGACCATGAAACCGACACTCAATGAAATACGTGATCCATAAATAAGACGTGATAAAAGATCGCGACCCAAATCATCTGTTCCCAATGGGAAGAGAGAATTTCCGCCTTCGACGAATGAAGGAGGAAGTCTTAAGGCGTCTGTATAAACGGCCGTCGGATCATGCGGGGCCAGTACAGGTGCCATCAGTGCAATGAGTGTAGCAAGAATGATAAGAATAATTCCAATCAAGCTACCTTTATTTTTTTTGAGTTCAAAAAAGAGTTCTTTAAAAAATGGTCCCATTTAGCTCTTCATCCTTGGGTTTAGAAGATAATAAATGATATCGACCACCATGTTGGTGAAGACGATGATGAAAGAGATAATGAGAACACCGCCCTGGATAACAGGGTAATCTCTTTGCGTGATACTTTGAACAATCCATTTACCGATACCAGGCCAAGAAAAAATTGTTTCTGTAAGAATGGCACCAGTGATGATTGATCCAAATAAAAGAGCAAGAGTCGTCACGATCGGAACAAGAGCATTTCGAAGAGCGTGAATGTAAATAATACGACTGCGGCCGAGGCCCTTAGCTTTAGCTGTACGAATGTAATCTTCACCTAAAACTTCCAGCATACTTGATCTCGTCATACGTGCGATGACTGCGAGAGGAATTGTTCCAAGAGCAATACTTGGCAAAATGAGATGGCGAAGAGCACTTAAAAAAGGAGCGAAGCCATCTGCTTCACGCACTGATGTTTGAAGCGTATCGATCAGATAAAAGCCAGACCACAATGGGATTTCATAAAGAAAATCAATTCTTCCTGAAACGGGAGTGAGTCCAAGTTTTACAGAGAAAACAAGAATGAGAATAAGACCCCACCAGAAAATGGGCATTGAATAACCAACAAGTGATCCACTCATGAGGAAATAATCAAAGAAGCTGTTACGTTTTACAGCGGCCCAAATACCCAGAGGGATTCCCAGGACTGTCGCCATAAAGAGTCCGACCATTCCCAATTCCATCGTCGCTGGAAAGCGTTCAATGAATTCGCTCCACACGGAATTGTTTGTAAGAATTGATGTTCCAATGTCACCGCTTAAAATGTTTTTCAGATAGATCCAGAACTGCTGAATGATCGGCAGATCAAGACCCAAGGCCTTTTTCATTTCAAGATAGCGAGCAGGATCGGCCCCTCTTTCTCCAATGAGATTGAGAACCGGATCTCCAGGAATAAGACGGATGAGAACAAAACAGATTAGACTGATTCCAAGCAATGTTGGAATCAAGTCTAATCCTTTTTTTAAAATAAATTTCATATGAAGATTTAGTCGATTGAAACTTCGGCCAAAGAGTCTAGCCCAAGTGGATGAATAACATAACCTTTAACCTTTTTAGACATTACACGGAAAACTTTTGAGTGCGCTAAAGTTACCCATGGAGCTTCATCTTTAAAGATTTTCTGAGCATCCATATAAAGCTTCGTTCTTTTTTTAACGTCAGAGCTGATCTTCGCGTCGCTGATAAGTTTTTCAAACGGTTCATGACACCAGCGAGCGTAGTTACTTCCAGATTTAACACTCGCACATCCTAGAAGAACGTTTAAGAAGTTATCTGGATCTCCGTTATCTCCAGTCCAACCCATTTGAAGCATTTGATGGCTTCCATTCTTAGATTTTTCTAAGTATGTAGGCCAGTCATATGAAACGAGTTTTGCTTTGATACCAACTTTTGCAAGATCAGCTTGCATAAGTTCACCCATTTTCTTTCCGTTTGGATTGTAAGGACGAGCAACTGGGAGTGTCCAAATTTCTGTCTCAAATCCGTTTGCTAATCCAGCTTTTTTGAGAAGCTCTTGCGCTTTTGCTGGATTGTAATCGTAGTCTTTGATTGAGTCGTTATAAGACCAAATTGTTGGAGGAAGCGGGTTCTTTGCTACTGAAGCGTTACCCATGTAAATAGCGTTGATATATGCTGGACGATTGAGAGCGTGGTTAACAGCACGACGAACAAGAACATTATCAAATGGTTTTTTCGTCACGTTCATAGCGAGGAAACCAACGTTTAAACCTGCTCCTTCCATCACAGTGAGCGAAGCCACTTTTTTTAGATCAGCAAGGTCAGCAGGAGCTGGCTCGTTTACGAAATGACATTCACCCGCTTTAAGTTTTTGCGTACGAACGTTAGCATCAGGAGTGATCGCGAAAATTAATTTCTCGATATTTCCCTTTTTTCCCCAGTATGATTTGTTGGCCTCATAACGAATCACACTGTCTTTAGCATATGATTGGAAAACAAATGGCCCCGTTCCCACCGGAAGTGTGTCCATATCAGCAAGCTTTCCCGTTTTTTGTAACTGAGAGCCGTACTCACTTGAAAGAATGCTCATGAAACTCATGGCAAGGTTTGCAAGGAATGGAGCTTCAGGTTGGTTAAGTGTAATTTGAACTTTCATTGGATCGAGAACTTTTACACTTGAGATGAGAGTTCCCATTTCCATTCCGTCGAAATATTCGTACTGACCGCCACCAACTTTATTGAATGGATGAGTTTTTGTACGTTGACGTTCAATTGAGAACACGACGTCTTCAGCATTGAAGTCGCGAGTTGGTTTGAAATATTTAGTCGTGTGGAATTTTACACCTGGTCTTAGAGTGAATGTGTAAACTTTTTTATCCGCAGAGATATCCCACTTTGTCGCGAGTCCCGGTATGATCTTAGTTGTCCCGCGCTCAAATTCGACAAGACGATTGTAGATTGTCGCCGCAGTTGCATTAACCGATGTCCCGTCTGTCACG
Organism: uncultured Bacteriovorax sp.; assembly: GCA_966211385.1. Classification (GTDB taxonomy): domain Bacteria; phylum Bdellovibrionota; class Bacteriovoracia; order Bacteriovoracales; family Bacteriovoracaceae; genus Bacteriovorax. Next base: position 1,941 of record CBIHOP010000183.1, on the reverse strand, counting down.
AGTTGCGGATTAAACGAACTTGGTGAACCTTCAGAACAATAAACAAATGTTTTGGCCATTAAAGGCGAAGAGAAAATACTCGACAGTAGAAGTATGTTTAAAAACTTCATTATAGTGATCTCCTTCAGTTAACGTGTGAGACCCATTGTGTAATATTTGAGAAGGTCTGACAACTTTTAAAAAAAAGTTATGAAAAAAATCTATTTAGTCATAAAGAACATGACTCGTTGTTCCGAAAAAATGAGTAATGAAAATGCTAAAAAAATTGGGGCTAGCTAAGAAATTAACGGTATCGACTGTCGTCTTAATGGCCAGTTCACTCATTTTCATTTCCGCTCTCATTTATATCTCCGTCATGAACTTTGGTAACAGCTTCCTCATGGAAGAACTCAATGAACGAACAAGTATTCTTGAACGTTCATTTACCGAGCCTCTTTGGAACTACGATAAAGTTCAGTTAGTCGAAGTTGGTAACTCAATGCTCGTGGATGGAAAATATATTTATCTACGCGCGCTTAAAGTTCAGAACTCGGCCGGAGAAGTTCTTTTTGAACGAGGAGTGGCCCGTACGTTTGTGTCCTTTGAAAAAGCTGCAGAAAAACCATTTACCAAATCAAAGATTATAAAAATTATTCGTGAAGGACAGGAAATCGGAACCGTCTCGATTGCCATCACTAATGAAGGTTTCGTTCAAACGATTCGCACGCAGTTGTTACGCGTTTTGGCCGTTTCACTGACTGTACTTTGTTTTGTGAGTTTGATGTTGCGGTTTTACTTCAACAAATTGCTGACAATGCCGCTTAATAAAATCCTCTCGCATGTTCGTGCTTTCGAACGCCAGAATTACGAAAATTTTGAAACGACTGATCTCCCAGCTGAGTTTGAAACAATTGCTAAAAGTTTGAATGAATCATGGGCGCTTGTTAAGCAACGTAATGACGATCTTATGGGTTACACCGATGATCTGGAACTATTGGTTCTCGAAAGAACAGCAGAGCTCGAAGGACAGATTGCTAAAAATATGAACGCTGCTCGGTTGGTCGCTGTAGGTGAGATGGCCGCAGACGTCGCTCACGAAATTAACAATCCATTGACGATTATTGATTTACACGTCAACCGCATTAAAAAAATCAATTTACATTACTCGAGTGAACCAAATAAACATGATGTACTGGCCTCAATTGAAAAAATTCAAAGCATGGTTTCACGTATTGTAAAAATCATCAAAGGTCTTAAGTCGCTTGCTCGCGATGGAAACAATGATCCAATGATCAGTTTCTCGGTCGCTTCAATGCTGGAAGAAGTTAAAGTACTCGTTGATATGAAAATTAAAGGTCAGGAGATTGCTTTTACTTCAACGCTCAACGATCAAGATGCTTACGTCATTGGGCGTGAAGTGCAGATTTCACAGGTCCTCGTTAATCTCATCAACAACTCAGTTGATGCCATTACTAATCTCCCTGAAAGATGGGTGAAACTAGAAGTACGTGCAAGTGAAACAACGGTAAGATTTATCATCACTGATAGTGGAAACGGAATTCCTGTTGAACTGCAAGAAAATATCATGCGACCATTTTTTACAACGAAAGGTGCACACAAAGGAACTGGACTCGGTCTCTCGATTTCAAAAAACATTGTCGAAGAACACGAAGGACAATTTCTTTATAATGCTGAATCGAAAAATACACAGTTTATTTTTACGTTGAAACGAGATGCAATGGCCTCTAAGGCCCTCGCACCAATCAAAAAGCTGGCCGCATGAAAAGGACAACGAGAATTATTGCATTGATTGGTTTTATCTTTTCAGCTCATGTCCATGCTGATGAAATTAAACTTACATCAGATCTTTGGTGTCCCTATGCCTGTGATCCAGCCTCAGATAAACCGGGATTCATGATAGAAATTGCCCAAGAAGTTTTTAAGAGTAAAGGACATACGATT